>JBNLCS010000616.1:0-4696 GCA_050303935.1 Bacteroidales bacterium | reverse complement strand
TATTTTTAGGATGTGCATCCAATAAAAAGAAAGAAAATACCATTAATATTTCAGGGGCCTTTGCTTTGTATCCTCTGGTAGTAAAATGGAGTGAAGAATATAAACTCGAAAACCCCGGAGTACGTTTCAATATTTCCGGGGGCGGTGCCGGTAAAGGAATGGCAGATGCATTAGCCGGTGCAGTTGACTTGGGGATGTTTTCGCGGGAAATATCACAGGAAGAAAAGGACAGGGGTCTTTGGTGGGTTGGCCTTACTATCGATGCTGTTGTACCAACTATCAGCAATCAAAACCCTTACCTCAAAAAGCTAAAAGAACGGGGCCTGACCCGTGATGAATTTAGGGCTATATTCATCGAAAAAACGATCATTGATTGGGGTGAACTTTTTGAATCCGACAATAAATTGGAACTTGTGGTATATACCCGCTCCGATGCCTGTGGCGCTGCCGGTACATGGGCAAAATACCTGGGAGGCAAGCAGGAAGATTTGAAAGGGATAGGCATTTATAGCGATCCGGCACTGGCAAGGGTAGTTGCAAAAAACTTTGCCGGTATTGCTTTTAACAATACGGCTTTTGTTTATGACGTAAAAACAGGAGAAAAGCGACCCGGCCTGGAAGTTATCCCTATTGATATAAACAGTAACGGGAAGATTGATCCGGAAGAAGATTTTTATGAATCGTTTAATGCAATTCTCGAAGCCGTTGCAAACGGAATATATCCATCACCCCCTGCAAGGGAACTGTATTTTGTTTCAAGTGGCAAACCCGCAAAATTGGCAACATTGGATTTTATTAGCTGGGCTCTTACTAAAGGACAAAAATTTGTAAAAGAGGCTGGATATGTACCTATAGACAAAAGTAAAATAGAGGGTTATCTGGAAAAACTTAAATAAAACATGTTACTGAAAAGAATTTTACTGGATAAAATTACAGGGGCATGGATGATTACTGTTTTGGCAACTATCCTATTTTTGCCAATAATCATATCGATTGGACTTTACCAGAAAGCTTCCCTGCTATTTGAACACCAATCATTGTTCAATATTATCACTACCATTGAATGGTTACCCCATGAAGGCAAGTTTGGTTTTTGGCCTTTTATTGCCAGCTCACTCTATGTTACTTTACTGGCTTTCATTTTTTCTGCACCGATTTGTCTCCTGGCCGCTATATATTTAACAGAATTTTCATCTAGTAGGTTAATTAAAGTAATGCGTCCCGTAATTGATGTTTTGGCAGGTTTACCATCAGTAATATATGGAGTTTGGGCTATACTGGTCATTGTTCCGTTTGTTTCCGAAGTATTGGCGCCACTGGTCAATATAAAATCATCGGGTTACAGTATCTTGGCAGGTGGAATTGTGTTAGCTGTAATGTGTATTCCCTATATTTTGAACATGATCATAGAGGTGTTTCGTACAATCCCAATTGGTTTAAAAGAGGCATCACTTTCTCTGGGTTCTACAACATGGGAATCAGTAAAATATGTGGTTGTAAAAAAAAGCTATCCCGGAATTATATCTGCCTTCGGTTTAGGAATTGCCAAGGCATTTGGAGAGACTATGGCTGTAATGATGGTGGTTGGTAATATGATACAGGCAAAATTTAATCCGTTTGAAGCAGGATATCCGCTTCCTGCATTAATCGCAAATAATTATGGAGAAATGCTATCAATCCCTATGTATGATTCTGCCCTAATGTTTGCAGCATTATTGTTATTGATGATAATACTTGTTATCAATTTGGTATTCAGGTATTTTATTTACAAAACAAGAGAACGATGAATAAAGTTAAAGTTTTAGAAGAGAAGTTTTTTAGGTTCTTGTCGGGTTTTGCAGCTTATTTGCTCATAATCATTCTGGCTTTCATAATAGTAATTATTTTCTATAAAGGTTTTAATTCACTTTCCTGGGAAACGGTTCTTAAAACACCTAAAGGTGGTTATTATTATGGAGGTGAGGGTGGTGTGTTAAATGCAATAATTGGTTCATTGTATATTGCTCTTGGGGCAACTTTCATAGCAATATTGATTGGGGCGCCGGCAGCTCTTTATATAAATGTACACTTGGTGAAGAAAAAGCGCACACAGAATGCTATCCGGTATTTTTTAGATGCACTATGGGGAATCCCATCAATTGTATATGGGGCATTTGGTTTTACCCTGATGTTATATTTTGGAATGAGTGCTTCATTATTGGCTGGTATTATCACTGTTGCTTTGTTAATAATCCCAATCGTGGTACGAACTTTTGATGAAGTACTAAATACCATACCCAAAGGGTTGTATGAAGCTGGATTAGCACTGGGCTCTACAAAATCAGAAATGGCATTTAAAATAATGTTTAAACAGGGGTTTTCAGGGTTTATTACTGCTGTATTGTTAGCCTTTGGCCGTGCTATTGGTGATGCTGCTTCAGTTCTATTTACAGCGGGTTATACTGATTTAATTCCTGTGAACTTTGACGAACCTGCGGCAACTTTACCGCTGGCTATCTTCTTCCAACTGGGGTCGCCAATTCCTGAAGTAAGGGAAAGGGCATTTGCTGCGGCTGCTATTTTAACCATGATCATACTGGTTATTAGTCTTGGAGCTCGTACCGTTTCAAAAAGATATTCAAAATCAAACATTAAATAAATGATAATATGTATATGCAAAAGAGTGAAATGATGGTAGAAACAATAGAACAAGAAAAGATTGAAGTTAAAACAAGCGAAAGCATTTTGAAGATCAACAACCTGAGTGTATATGCCGGGGATCATTATATTCTGAAAAATATCAATCTTGAAATTCCAAAAAATAAGATAACTGTATTACTGGGGCCTTCTGGTTGTGGCAAAACTACCCTGTTAAAATGTATGAACAAACTCACAGATTTGTATAAAGAGTTAAAAGTAAACGGTAGTATTTTTATTGAGGGAGACGATATACTGAATACATCAACTAATTTGTCTGTTTTAAGACAAAAAATGGGCTTATTGTCACAACGGCCTTTTCCATTGCCGGTTACCATTTATAAGAATGTGGCTTATGGACTAAAACTTAAAGGAATACGTGACAAGAAACTGATAGATTACAGTGTTGAGAAACATTTGCGTGAAACAGGCCTGTGGAGCGAGGTTAAAGATAGGCTTCATGATCCGGCTTCAAGCTTGTCTATAGGTCAGCAACAAAGGCTTTGCCTTGCAAGGGGATTAGCCGTAAAACCAAGGATTATTCTTGCTGATGAACCAACCTCTGCATTAGATCCAACATCTAGCAAAATTATTGAAGACTTGTTCCGTGATTTAAAAAAACATTATACTATTGTACTGGTTACCCATATTTTAAGACAAGCCATGAGGCTCGCTGATAATGTAGTATTTATGTATTATGGTGAAATTATTGAACAAGGCAAACCTGAAAAACTTTTTAAAAATCCGGAAACAGAAAAACTCAGAAAATACATGCTTGATGGTAATTGAGAAAATTTAAATGAAAAATTTGAATTTAACTGTTGATGGATATAAATTGAGTAACGGTTTCCATGAACTAAAAATTTTTAACATACAATGAATATTTACAAAGGAAAGTTCCACATGGGTATAAAAATGTCAATTAGATCTTTCTGATGACATTTTTAGGATTAGCTGGAATCACATGACATGTTTTGAATATTTTTTCAAATTAAATAATTATTTTTAGGGGTGTATAAATGATATTAACCTACTAAAAATGATATTGTTCCTATTATTGGTTGTACTGGGGTTTGCAGCTTTAATTTTAGGTGCAAACTGGCTGGTTAACGGGGCATCTTCCCTGGCAAAGAAACAAAAGGTTTCCGATCTGGTAATCGGTCTTACCATCGTGGCGTTTGGCACATCAGCCCCTGAACTTGTCGTTAATTCTGTTGCATCGGTACAAGGTTACTCAGATATTGTTTTAAGCAATTTGATAGGAAGTAACAATTTTAATTTGTTTATTATATTAGGAATTGCCGGATTAATTTATCCGATAAAAGTACAATCATCAACTGCCTGGAAGGAAATACCTATATCGTTTTTTGCGGCCGTTTTAGTTCTATTACTTGCTAATAACTTCTTTTTCAAAACAAAAGGTTTATTAATTGGTAGAATGGATGGCGTTTGCCTGTTAATTGCTTTTGCTGCATTTCTGTATTACGTATTTATGCAATTAAAAGCTGAAAATCATGATAACGAAACACATGCGATAGTAAGCTCTAATATAAAGATTTGGAGTTTAATACTAATTGGTTTAGCAGGGTTGGTTATAGGAGGAAAACTAGTGGTTGATAATAGTGTAAAAATTGCAAATCAATTGGGTGTAAGTGATAAAATTATAGGCCTGACAATTGTTGCGGCCGGAACCTCTTTACCGGAACTTGTAACTTCGGTTGTTGCTGCTTTTAAAAAGAATAGCGACATAGCTATCGGAAATGTAATTGGTTCCAATGTTTTTAATCTTTTGCTAATCTTATCTGTTAGTTCTTTTATCAATCCGGTAGATTTCAAACTTGCGTTTAACACAGATTTACTTATACTTATTTTAGGTACTCTTTTGCTATTTATTGCAATGTTTACTGGGGTACGTAAAAAGCTTGACAGATGGGAAGCCGCTATATTATTGACTTTTTACATTTTATATACAGTTGTTTTAATTAGAAACGAAATTGTTTAAAAAGAACAATTACAAGAA
>JBNLCS010000615.1:0-4709 GCA_050303935.1 Bacteroidales bacterium | reverse complement strand
TGGGGGTTCGAGTCCCTCCAAGTTCACCAGGTTGATCAATCCACTCTTGTTAGGGTGGATTTTTATTTTTAGGCAGAATATATTCCCTGATATTGTTTTAAATCGCCTTTTGGTATGATTTACAAAAAGAATTCTGCGTCTATATAAAAAAGAGATCATTTCCCAGAACTAAGTACTATGCATTCTTAACTATTACCTCCAATGATTTACAAAAAAACCTTTCTAAAAACAAGAAAGGCCCTTTGAATAAATATCATTCTATTATTTAAAACATATACCGAAACCCCGTGTAAACACCAAATGAATAAGGATATGTTTTAACATAGTTTACATTCTCGGTACTTGTATTAATTGAATTCATGAAACATTTAAATGTAGGTTCCACTGCCATTTTTATATTACTGGTTACGGGTAATTCCAAGCCAATGGCCAAATTCCCAGTAAAATTAAACAATGACACACCTCCCGTTTCTCCAATAATATTATTATTTTGACTATTGTAAACATATGCTTTTGTTACAAAGTTTGCATTTATTCCTGAAATTATATTTAAAGCAAACTTGTTTTTATCTAAAATAGTATATTTTACAATTAACGGGATTTCGAAACTTACAAATTTTTGGTAGTACAACGGTACTTCTATTCTATCAAGTGAACGTTCCTGGCTTGAAATATCTGAAATTTCACTTGTAGAGTATTGATTTGCAATATTATTACTCAAACTAACATCGTATGCAATATTTGCTTCATAAAACGATTCTTCATCAGATTGCTGGTTATCTTGCTGTACCCTAATATTATCATAAAAGATGATTGACCCAATTGAATTATCGTGAATTATGTTAGCAGCTTCTGTGTTTTCTTCCCTGCTTATGCCAGGTGCTAATATTTTTTTACTGGCACTGGCACTAAATCCGTTAAAAATATTTTGCATATATAAATATCGTTGATTCTTTCCAAACTGGTAGTAGTAAAAACCTGTTTTTACATGCCAGCGTTTCGAAACTCTTGATTCTATATATACTCCTCCCGAAAAGGTCGAAAGCGGAGATTCACCAATACCAACCTGGTTTGACTCAGTTGTTCTATACGTTAAGGTAGGGCTAATATGCGCCCCCACTGAAAACCTATGCCAGAAACTATTGCCACTTTTACCTGGTTCGTTATAGCCCCCCTCTTCCATATCACTACTTACAATATTGAAATACACACTATTATCTAGTTGTCCGATATATTTACCATCTAAACTTGCGAGTAAAATCTCTTTCCGGTCAATAGAAAAAGTATTACCTTCCCTTATCCGGTTATTTTCACTCCTCTCTACGATTAAAGTTTTTGTATCAACATATTCTGAATTAAAACCAGCGTTATCAGTAGAATTTGACTGATTGTCAACAGTTAGTGTTTTCGCTGTATTCGTTACATTATCATTACCTAAAAAATTCAAATCTTTTTCATTGGCTTTATTTTCAATATTTTCATTTGTATTAACATTATCTTTAACTAAAATATTTTCTGGTGGGATGCCCTGATCATTATTTATAGCGACCTGATCCTGATCTACATGGTTGTTTTTATTGGTTAACCATAAAGCAAACCCGATTCCCGTTGCTATTAACACAACTGCGGCAGCAATTCTAAAATAAAGCGCAAATCCGTATTTTCTCTGACCCGGATCCGGGTTTATACCTGCCCATATATCAGATGGTGGTTCCGGTGCGTATTTACCCAGCTTATCCTTAAACAGATCATCAATATTTCTATACTTTTCTTTCATCTCTCTTTATATTGATATCGTTTTTTTTTCTATATCAGCCATAGTATTCAATTTCTTTTGCAAAATGGCCCTAGCCCTCGAAAGGTTTGATTTTGACGTACCTTCCGAAATTTTTAGTATCGCAGCAATTTCCTTATGACTATATCCTTCAATAGCATACATGTTAAAAACCATACGATATTTCGAAGGTAACTGATGAATTAAATTTAACAATTCCTGTTCTGTAAGTTTATCCGCTTCATTTTCATTAATCAACGAATCTTTATGTACAAAACTGTCATCATATTCATTGAGATAATACATATTTCTGTATTTCTCAAGGGCACAATTAATCATTATCCTTTTCATCCAACCTTCAAAGGAGCCTGCTCCCTTATACTGTTCAATCTTCTGAAATATTTTAATAAAACCTTCTTGCATAATATCTTTTGCGTCATCAACATTTTTAGAATACCTTAAACATACCCCATATAGTTTCGAAGAAAACATTCTATAAAGTTTTTCTCGCGAAGCATTGTCTTTTTTGACACAACCCTTTATTATTTTATTGAGAATATCCACCAGATTAAATGTTCTTTACACAAATATACTAAATTTCTGATGGTTTACACTCTTATCTAAAATATTTATTTTCAACACATTTCGCTTTCTCATAAACAATATTTATATTCCAATTTTATTCGTAAGCAAAGTTTTTTATTACTTGTAAAAAATCATTTTTATAACCATACGGATCGTAATCAACCGATTTTGACATTATTTCAACAATAGTGCTATACGACATATTTCCTTGAAACAAAGAGTTACGTGATTTAAGTGAAAAAGCTGCCATGGAAGCTGCAAATTTCATATTTTCGCTTGCACTATCAAAAGTAAAATGTTCATTCTTAATATCTGAGACCAACACTTGAGTCTTCCCATTTTGTGTATCCTTATATTTTATTTTAATAGATCCAAGTATCTCATCCTGATTGTTTTTTGGTACCAGCTCATATAAAACAGTAATTGTTTGCCCTGCTCCTACTTCAGCATTCTGATTGTAAAATCCATCAAAGTCGGTTAGCAATAACCTGCTGTTTTCATACCCAACCAATCTAAACGATTCAATAACCGAATTATTAAATTCTACCTCTGTTCTTACATTTTTCGCAACCGGATATAATTTTGAATAATTATTATTTAATACCTTTTCAGCCTGCTTCCGCGAATCAATCTTAATATAATTTCCATTCTCAATTTGGGCAATGTTTTTTAAAAGCCCTTCATTCATATTTTTGTCACCAATACCAAGGATCGTTAAAAACACGTCATTTTTTTCTTTATGCATCGAAATATCAGCCATTTCATACCGTGTAGAAGGGCCAACATTAAAATCACCATCAGTAGCTATAAAGATCCGGTTGTTACCTCCTTCAATGTAGTTATTAAAAGCTATTTCAAAGGCTCTTTTTATACCTTTGGCACCTGCTGTTATCCCAACAGGTGTTAATTCATTTATAATAGTATTAACTATGCCCCTGTTATTGTTTACTTGTCCGGAATAGAGTTCACCTGCCTCTTCAGCATATGTAATTATACTAATCCTATCACTTGGTCTAAGGTTATCTAAAATATAGTTAAAAGAAGTTTTAACTATATCCATTTTACCATTCATAGACATAGAACCAGAGACATCAATAAGAAATATGAAATTTGCCGGGGGTAAAAATTCTTTTTGGATTGTTTTGCCTTTTAAGCCAAATCTAAGTAAATAATGTCCATTTTGCCATGGACAGTTAGTAATTTCGTAATTTAACGCAAGTTTATTGCCATCTTCAGGATCTTTGTAATTATATGAAAACAGATTAATTAATTCATGGGTTCCTATATATTCAAATGATGGTACTTCTCCATTTCTTACAGATTCATATAAACTAAAAACAGAAGTTTCATTATTAATTATTGAAAAAGAAGACTTTTGTTCCTTTCCTGTTTTTATAAAATGATTTTCCTGAACAATATCTTTTTTAAAGAAATCATTTGAATTATAGGTATAAACAATACCCGATGGATTTTCTTCTTCATTAATAAACAGTTCTTTATCTGCTTCTTCGCAAGATAACAATACAAAAGCTACTGTTATTATATGTAACAATCGGTTTATCATATTAACTACTTCATAACAAAGATGAATTTTTTATAAAAAGGTTGCTTCATCTTTATTTTTTTTTACATCACGCAACTTTTTTAATGTTCAAATCATCTTAGATTCAGTTTAGGGTTACAATTTTTATAATTGTATGTAGATAAGTAAAAGTAAAACCAACAATAATGAGAGTACACAGGTTAATTTACATAGTTTCTTCGGTTAGTATACTTTTTTCAAGTATGCTACTGGAAAAAAGCAAAGTAAATAAACAAGACAGTTTATTTGAAAAAATTGAGACCAATAAGAGTCAAGATGATATTAATTTTGAGTTTGAAAATAATACAAAGCCAGAGTTTTTAATTGAACCAAAAAGTGATTATTTAATTTTTAATGATCAGCTTGAAAACCTTGGATATAACAGACTTTTTTAATTAGCGTTAGATACTGACCTGGAGGCAAAAAGCACCTCTTCTACATTTCTTTGCACCTCTTACTCCTCACTTTTTGCCTCCTTTTCTTAATAACCATTTCCAATAAAAAAAATTTCGGTAGCCCAAATTTCTTATTCATCAATCAATTTTCTATTTTGATCAGGAAATAATTTATTTCAGCATGTTTGTAAACTAATTTTAATCGAAAATTTTAGTTGAAACATAAATTTAATTTCATGAAAAAGAACATTGTAGTTACTATTATCTTGACAATGATAATTTTAAACCTAAGGGGCGAGCAACTAACCCAAAATATTCGGGGAAAGGTAATTGACAATATAACTGATTTGCCTATTATTGGTGCCACAATAAT
>JBNLCS010000614.1:0-3705 GCA_050303935.1 Bacteroidales bacterium | reverse complement strand
TTAGCACTGTATTTACTTGAATAATTTTGTTGGCCAAATCCTCAAAAACATTCACAATAAGCGAATTAGAAGAGGTAAATATTGTTTTGCCTGTGTCACCCAATTCACAAACCTCGCTAACAAGTGGTATTTCAGCTAATAATGGACAATCAAGTTCTTTAGCTAATTCAATGCCACCGCCTTTACCAAATAAATAATATTTCTCATTAGGATGTCTTTCAGGTGTAAACCATGACATGTTCTCTACAACTCCCAGAAGTTCAATATCAATACCATTCGCTTTAAACATATTGGCAGCCTTCCTGCCATCCGCAATGGCCATCTGTTGGGGAGTAACTACTATGATCGCTTGTGCCTGGGGTAATTTTTGTGCAAGTGTAATACATATATCTCCGGTACCGGGTGGCATATCAATTATCAGAAATTCTAATTCGCCCCATTTTGTATTTTCAAGGAATTGTGTCAAAACATTTGAAGCCATCGGGCCACGCCAGATAACAGCATCCTCTTTTTTCATGAGAAAACCAAGTGACATGACTTTTACACCGTAATTTATTAATGGGGTCAAACTATCTTTCTCGCCTACTTTTTCAATAACAGGTCGTTGTCCTTCCATTCCTAAAGAAAGGGGAACAGATGGACCGTATAAATCGGCATCGAGCAACCCCGTTGCATATCCATTTCTTGACAAAGCAACAGCCAAATTTGTTGCTACCATTGATTTTCCAACTCCACCTTTGCCTGAAGAAACGAGAATCACATTCTGTACTTTTTCTAATGATTTTATCATAGTTGTATATTTTTTATTTTACGCCATATTTCATGAATTTGCCCTGTGATTATAGAGGAAGAATTATACTCTACTATTGTCTTCCCGGCTATCATAGCTTCTACCATTTCCTTATCAAAAGGAATTTTTGCTAACAAAGGAATACCCTTAAATTGAAGAAATTCCTCAATGGTTAAGGCTATTTCGGAATTGATATCATATTTGTTTATGATGGCATTTGTTTCGATATTGAACGTTTCAATCAATTCTACCAGTCGTTTTACATCGTGTAAGCCTGATTTTGTCGGTTCAATAATAAGCAATACGGAATCTGTTCCTGACAATGATGAGATGGTTGCACAACCTATTCCAGGCGGGCCATCGTTAATAACATATTCCGATTGGCTTTCTTTGGCCAGCTCTCTTGCTTTTTTTCGTACCTGGGTAACCAATTTCCCTGAATTTTCCTCTCCAGGCCCCATTTGTGCATGAACCAGTTCACCAAAACGCGACTGCGAAACAAACCAGAAATTATTTTCGTTTTGTATTGAACTGATTGCATTTTCAGGACATGTTCTTTCACAAAGTCTGCACCCTTCGCATTTGAAAGTGTTAATTTCTAAATCTCCTTTGTTGTTATAATGAATAGCATCGAATCTACAATAATCGGCACAGGTTCCGCAATGGGTACATTCTTGTGTATTAATAAACGCCTTCCAACCACTCGAAAAATTATGTTCTTCAATAATTTTGGGTTGAAATATTAAATGAAGGTCGGCAGCATCTACGTCATTATCACAGAATACTGCTTTCTTTGCTACCGATGCAAGTGCAGCAGTAATTGAGGTTTTTCCTGTGCCCCCCTTACCACTTAAAATAGTTACTTCCTTCATATTGCAATATTTTCTTATTTAAAACCCTCAATATTTCCGAATAGCTTTCTTTTATAACATCAGGAATTAAATCCACAATCCTTCCTTCGGCATAAAGACTTGCATATTCTATGCTAAAAGGTATTTCACCCAATAGGTCAATATCCTCATTCTCCAAATAATCATAAATAGATTTGCTTCCCAGACCGGCTTTGTTAATAATTACTCCAAAAGGAATACCCAGTTCCCTGACCAGGTTAACCATTAGTTTTAAATCGTGTAGTCCAAACAAAGTTGGTTCTGCAACAAGAATCACATAGTCTGTATCGCTAATGGTTTCAACAACAGGGCAACTGGTACCAGGAGGGGCATCATAAACAACAATATCGTTGTCGTTGGAAATTCTTTTTTTCAGCTCTTTAATAAGCATCGTTTGCATGGCTGAACCAATCTTTAATTTTCCCTCAGCCAAACCATTGAATTTCTTTGTTTTGTAAAGGTTTACCGTTCCAATTGTTTCAGGATATTCTGCAATAACTCCCTGATCGCAAGCTATTAAACACGCTCCACATGAATGACATAAACTTTTGTTAACTTCTGCAAACTTCACAGGTGGTATCACCACTATTGCATTAAATTCGCAATAATCTGCACACTTTCGGCAAAAAGTACATTTGTCTTTATCTATAAAAGGAATTAGCTGTGATATTTCTTTTATGTCAATATATTCTGCTTCATTGAAGAAAATGATATCATTTGGTTCTTCAACATCGCAATCTACAAGTTGAACCTGTTCCCCGTGTCTTTCTTTTAAACGTATAAAAAGGTTTACGGAAACTGTGGTTTTTCCTGTGCCTCCTTTTCCACTGGCTATAGCAATTCTATAGGGCATTTTAGTATTTTAAAAGAAAAATGCTTAATGATTTCCACAATTATGGTTATGGTCATCGTGATTACAATAGTTGGCAGTTAATCTTAATGAATTGTTCAAATACCCTTCTGCCAGTTCTTTTGACGATAATCGAGGGGCACCTACAAAGGCATTAACGCCTTTCTCATTGAAAAGCTTTATGGCCATTTGCCCCATTCCCCCAGCAATAATATCGGTAACCCCTTTTTCAGCGAGCCATTTTGGTAATAATCCGGGTTCGTGAGGGGGAGGTACAATTTTTTCTTCGGTTATTATTTTACCATTTTCTTCAGTAATTATGGCAAAGAACTTACAATGTCCAAAATGGCCATCAAGAATCCCTGAATTATCTATGGGTACTGCAATTTTTTTACTCATTTGTTTAATTTTTAATTATTGTTAGGTCTAATAAATTTGTTTAAACTTTTCATATAAAAATAATCGTGTAGCGGTAAGTACACGATTAGAATTAGTTAATCGGTATGTATTCCTAATACTATACCTTCTCCCTTCCTAATCCATTTCCCTGGCTTTTTCTTCTTCCAAACCGAAACCCTTTTCCCATTCCCCTGCCTCTTCGCATTCCTAATCCATTTTGAAGCTCATCTACAACCTGGGTATTGTTACTTTTTTGTGAGTTAGGATTACATTTTCCTAATTTTCGACCTGTTTGAGAACCTTGTCCCTTCGGGCCTGTTCTGTCAAATCCTGGCATAATAACCTCCTGTTTTTATGTATACTAATGTTTTAATTTTTGAATTATATCTCCAACTGTTAGATCATCATCTTGAATTATAACCATTTGAACATTAAACTTATCAAGTAAGTCCTTAGCTTTGGGGCCAAAATCACCAGAAATTACTTTTCCAACACCAATCTCAACCATTCTTTCAGCAGCCTTTGTTCCTGCTCCATTACTTGCACTTACATTAGCATTATCAAGGAAAGTTGTTTCTTTTGTTTCTTCATCGTATACACAAAACCATCCAGCCCTGCCAAATCTTTTATCAAATTGTGCTGTAACTGTATTGCCTGACGATGTTATTACTGTTTTCATGTCTCTTTACTATTTATTTAATAACTCAATTTTCTCCGAATTACATATTGCACATTGGTGCTTTTTGACTGTTTTTGGGATAGTAAATCTAGCCTGG
>JBNLCS010000613.1:0-4706 GCA_050303935.1 Bacteroidales bacterium | reverse complement strand
TTACGATAGAAACTTTTGGCGTGAAATCGTAAATAATCTTCAAAAATCAAAACCTGACCGAAAAGTTAAATTTATAAATAGGGCTTGCTGAAAAGTCAAAAATGTGCAAGATGCGAGCCGGCAAAATGAAGGCGTACTTTAGTAAGTCGAATTGCAGCCGGTGAAGCAGGTTGTGCGTTTTTGGCTAACGAAATGTTTTGATTTAAGTGCATGATTTTTCATATATTCTGTTCAATATGTTTGCAGCAATTTATCAAAATCCCCATGCATTTAACTTATAACCAATTCATTGAGTGTTTTTCAGCAGACCCTAAATACATGATGGAATTGTTGTGTTTGCAGATAAACAATTGATGCAAATAGGTATAGAAAACCTTATGAAAAATGCTTGGAAATTCACGTCAGGGCACCCAACGGCTACCATAGAATTTGGTATGCTGCAAACAAATAATAAAAAAGTTTACTTTGTTTGTGATGATGGTGCCGGTTTTGACATGAATTATTCCAATAAATTGTTTGGTGCCTTTCAGCGTTTACGCGGTTTTTTATTTTACACTTGATAATAAATGAGATTAAAAAAACAAGTTTTTTTAATTGAGAAAGATATTGTAACTTATAACAATTTAGATTTTAAAATTATACAGCACAATGTTTTAAACGAAAATTACAAACGTTTTCTTAAAAACAACTGGGTTTCAGAATTAACAGGATTCATCATTTTTTATAGATAGAAAATACATTAAAAATAAAATAACATGAAGTCAAAAACAATTCTACTAATAGAAGACAATCTCGACGATGTCGATTTGACCCTTCATGCGTTAATGAAAAATAATATTAAAAACGAAGTTGAAGTACTAAATGACGGGGTTGAAGCCCTGGATTTTTTGTTTTGTAAAGGAAAATTCTCTCATCGCGATCCCTTTAATATGCCGACAGTTGTTCTGCTCGATCTGAAGTTGCCTAAAATTGATGGGCTCGAAGTATTACGTGAAATACGGAAGAATGAACGAACAAAATACCTTCCCGTTGTTATTCTTACTTCCTCAAAAGAAGAACAAGATATTATTAACAGTTATAGTTTGGGAGTAAACAGTTATGTGAGAAAACCTGTTGATTTCAATCAGTTTGCCGAAGCTGTAAAACACCTGGGCCTTTACTGGCTTTTACTTAACGAAACTCCACCTAATCGTACAAATTAATTGTGTAATGAGAGCAAAACTAAACATATTAATGGTTGAAGATTCGGAAGATGATGCTTTATTAGTTTTACATCAAATAAAGAAGGGTAACTATATTGTTGATTACAAACGTGTTGAATCTGCTGAAACTATGAAATCCGCTCTCATGAAAAACCATTGGGATATTATTTTGTCAGATTATCAAATGCCTAATTTTAGTGGGTTAGAAGCTTTAAGTATAGTTAAAGAATCTGGTCTTGATTTACCTTTTATTATTATTTCTGGGGCAATTGGTGAAGAAGTTGCAGTACAGGCTATGAAGGCCGGAGCTTATGACTATATAATGAAAGATAACTTACAACGGCTTTTGCCTGTGGTTGAGAGGGAATTAAAGGAATTCAATATAAGAAAAGAACGAAAACAGCTTGAAAAAAAACAAAAAGCAGCGGAGGAACGATATCGCCTCATTGCTGAAAACACAGCAGATACTATAACCGTGCTCGATTTGAATTTTAAAATTTTATATGTGAGTCCTTCTGTTCTAAAATTACGTGGCTATACTGTAGAAGAAACAATATCGGGTACAATCGATCATTTTTTAACACCAAAATCACTCGAGAAAGCAAAAAAAACGTTAGCTGAACAGTTGGATAAGGAAAATTATGGAAATTATGATCCTAACCGATATATTTTACTTGAATTGGAGGAAATTCATAAAAATGGTACCATTATCCAGGTTGAATTATCTGTTTCTTTTATTCGTGATGAAGATCAAAACCCTATACGTATACTTGTTGTCTCAAGGGATATTACAAAACGAAAGCAAGCAGAAGAAAAACTAAAAGTGTTATCGCATGCTGTTGAGCAAAACCCTGTTATGATTTTAATTACAGATACCAAGGGAAACATTGAGTATGTCAATCCAAAGTTTGAAGAGGTAACCGGATATTCATTGGAAGAAACAATGGGTAAAAATCCGAGTATTTTAAATTCAGGTAAAAACTCTGACAATATTTATAAAGATATGTGGAATACCATAAAATCACACAAAGTATGGCATGGCGAACTAATTAACAAAAGAAAAAACAATGAATTGTATTGGGCAAATATTACAATATCCCCAATAACAGATAATATGGAAAAAGTTACTCATTTTGTCAGTATACAAGAAGACATTACGGAAAAAAAGAAAATTGAGAAAGAACTGATTTGTGCAAAGGAGCGTGCAGAGGAAAGTGACCGGTTAAAAACAGCATTCCTGCAAAACATGAGCCATGAAATACGTACTCCCATGAATGCTATTATTGGATTCTCAGACCTTTTTGTTTCAGTAATCGATAACAAAGAAGAACTGCAAAAGTATATAAAAATTATGCAAAAAAATTGTTATGATTTACTGGATATTATTAACGATATACTTGAAATGGCTAAAATAGATTCAAGGCAATTACCTGTTGTTTTTCAAGAGTGTGACTTGCAAAAATTGTTTTATGAACTGGAATTATTCTTTAACTCATATAAAACACGAATAGATAAGCCTCAAATTGAATTCTCTTTGAATAAATTAGATGGAAAAACCGATCTGACCATTAAAACAGATTTGGCAAAATTGAAACAAATTTTAATTAACCTTATCAGCAATGCTTTTAAATTTACTGATGAGGGAAAAATAAGCGGTGGATATAAATATGATGAAAACAAGAATATTGTTTTTTTTATATCTGATACAGGCATAGGAATACCCCCAGATAAGAAAGAGGTAATATTTCAGCGATTTATCAAGTTAAATCAAAATAAAACGAAATTCCAGGAAGGTACAGGCTTAGGATTATCAATAGTAAAAGAATTAATTGATTTATTAGGTGGTAAAATATGGCTTGAGTCAGAACCTTTTAAAGGAAGTACATTTTATTTTATTATCCCTTGTCAAATTATGCAAGAATAATTTGTATGCATAATATCAATATGTAAATGAAAACATTTTTAAAAATATTAGTAGTGGAAGATTCGGAAGATGATACATTATTGATGATACGTCAAATTGAAAAAAGTGGATATAATACTGAACACAAGCGTGTTGAAACCAGAGAAGAAATGCATGAAGCCTTACAAGAACAAAAATGGGATGTTATTCTTTCCGACTATAAATTACCGAATTTCAATGGAATAGAAGCATTGGACACATTAAAAAGTTCTCAACTTGACATTCCTTTTATTGTAATTTCAGGGGCTATTGGTGAAGACCTTGCCGTTGAAACAATGAAAAAAGGTGCGCATGATTATATCATGAAAAACAATATGCAACGATTAATTCCGGCAATTGAACGGGAATTAAATGAATCACAAAACAGGGCACAAAAAAAACTGCTGGAGGAAAAACAAAAGGAAACACAGGCTTTAAAAATTAGCGAACAAAATTTTAAGAATTTAGTTTCAGATATGCATGTTGGAGTTATGATAATGGATGCAAAAGGCAAAATATCATTGGTCAATCACAAAACTTCAGAGTTGCTTGGCTTAACAGAAGAACAAATTTCCGGGAAACAGCACAAACCTCCTGAATGGAAAATTATTTACGAAGATAAATCTGAGTTCCCTGGATTTAATACCATTTATCAGCAAATTGGCACTACAGGTCAAGCGGTTCGAAATGTTATGGTTGAAGTTTTTCGTCCTCTAATACATAACAACATTTGGATAATGATAGATGCCGTGCCACGATTTGACGATCATGAGGAATTGCAACAAATCGTATGGACTTTTGTAGATAGAACGGAACGAAAAAAAGCAATAGAGGCGCTAATAGATAGTGAATCTTTATATAGGTCAATTATCCTTGCATCTCCTGACGGTATAATCCTTACTGATACAAATTGCAATATTTTAACCTTGTCACCATCTGCATGCCTTATGTTTGGCTGTTATGACGACGTTGAGTTTTTAGAACATTCTTTTTCTGATTTATTAATACCAAACGATACGGACAGACTATCAACCGCAGTAAAAAATATATTTAGAAATTCAACATGGGAACCCGATGAATACCAAGCCGTTCGAAAAGACGGTGTTGTTTTTGATATTGAGGTTAATGGCGAATTTATAAGGGACATCAAAGGCCAACCTTCTAAAATAATGTTTGTTATACGTGATATCACAAAAAGGAAACAAGCAGAAGCTGAACTTAACAAATTGAATAAAGCAATTGATCAAAGCCCGGTATCAATAATCATTACCAATAGCAAAGGTATTATTGAATATGTGAACCCCTTTAGTTCAAATATTACCGGTTATAAAAAAGAAGAACTACTTGGTAAATCTCCAAATATCTTTAAATCAGGGTTGATGCCAGAAAAATTTTATAAACATTTATGGAAAACCATATTATCCGGCAATATTTGGCGAAACGAAATGTGTAATAAAAAAAAGAATGGTGAATTCTATTGGGAGTGGGCAAGTATTTCCCCTTTAAAAAATAATTCCGGTGAGATAACACATTTTATTGCCGTTAAAGAAGATATTACTGAA
>JBNLCS010000612.1:0-4286 GCA_050303935.1 Bacteroidales bacterium | reverse complement strand
AAAATAACTGGTCTTATTCTTTTAATCTGTGGTGTGCTGAATTTATCAGCTCAGGACAGGAAACCGCATCCGGAAATAGAGAACCCCGCCATTCAGGGCATCAACAAAGAATACCCACATGCGACCTTTATTAGCTATGATAAAAGGGAACATGCACTTGCCAATGATAAAGGCAAATCCTCCCGACTGATCACGCTAAACGGTACCTGGAAATTTAAGTTTGTAACCGGTGTTTCAAACCGTCTTAACGGATTTGCAGCGCCAGATCTCAATCTTTCCGGATGGGAAGAGATTGAAGTACCTTCCAACATGGAAATGAAAGGTTATGGAATACCTATTTACACGAATGTAGGATATGAGTTTTATCCACGATGGAATTTCAAGCCCCCTTATATAAACGATTTAGAAAAAAACAACATTGGTTATTATCGCCGTGAAGTTGTAATCCCGGAAACTTGGAACGGACAACAAATTTTTATCCACTTTGGGTCTATAAAATCTGTTGGATTTATCTGGGTCAACGGTCATAAAATTGGTATGAGTAAAGACAGTAAAACTCCACAGGAGTTCGATATTACTGCGTATGCCAAGCCTGGGAAAAATACCATTGCAGTGGAAGTTTTTCGATGGAGCGATGCAGCATATTTGGAATGCCAGGATTTCTGGCGGCTAAGCGGTATCCCGCGAGAAGTTTATGTATATGCCCAACCAAAAATACGTTTGCGCGATTTTTACGCAAAAACCACGCTTGATGAAAGTTATACCAATGGTATTTTCAATTTGGATGTGGAAATAAAAAATCATACCAACAAGCAAGCAACTTCTTCCGTTACCTACGAAATTCTTGATGATGCAGGTAAAACTGTAGTTTCTGAAACAAAATCAATTGAGATTACAGATTCAACCGGAAATTTAAATTTTACGGCCTCCATTCCATCCGTTAAAACCTGGTCTGCCGAAACGCCAAACCTTTACTCTTTGTTGTTAACCTTAAAAGATGCATCGGGTAAAATATCTGAAATAACCTCTGTTAAAATCGGTTTCCGTACAAGTGAAATAAAAGATGGATTGTTCCTTGTTAATGGCAAACCCGTTTTAATTAAAGGGGTAAACCTTCATGAATTTAATCAGGAAACCGGACAGGTTGTTGATAAAGAAGCTGTGTTGCTTGATTTAAAAAGGATGAAAGAACTCAACGTGAATGCCATCCGGTTAAGTCATTACCCACAACCAGAGTTTTTTTATGACCTTGTGGACAAATATGGTTTTTATCTTGTTGATGAAGCCAATATTGAATCTCACGGTATGGGATACGACCGCAGCAAAGGAAAAAGTTTGGGTAACAATCCGGATTGGACAGAGGCGCATTTATTCCGCACCCGAAACATGTTTGAACGTGACAAAAATCATCCTTCTGTTGTAATTTGGTCGTTGGGCAACGAAGCGGGTAACGGCTACAATTTTTACCGGACTTATCTCTACATTAAAAGTCGCGACGACATGCGTCCCGTTCAATATGAACAATCCGGGCATGAATGGAACACAGATATTGTTTGTCCCATGTATGCCAAACCACAACATATAGAACATTATGCCAAAAATTACACAGACCGTCCGTTAATCCTGTGCGAATACGAACACGCCATGGGCAATAGTGTTGGCAATATTAAGGACTATTGGAAAATTATTGAAAAATATCCAAACCTCCAGGGCGGGTTTATATGGGACTGGGTTGACCAAGGTCTTGCTGATAAAAATGAAAAAGGCGAATTTTGGGCATTTGGTGGAGACTACGGGCCAGAAGGAACACCTTCGGATGGTAACTTTCTCATTAATGGTGTGGTTTTTCCTGACAGAAGTATCAAACCCCACAGCCTTGAAGTCAAGCATGTTTATCAAAACATTGGTTTTAAAGCCGATGATCTTTCTTCAGGTAAAATTACAATAATCAATAAATTCCGTTTTACAAACCTTAAGAAATATGTATTTTCATATGAGGTTACTGCTAATGGCAAGGTTGTTAAAAACGGTAAGCTTCCTGTTCTTGATATTGCTCCGGGGCAATCTAAACAAGTTACAATAAAAACAGGTAAATTAAAAGCAACCCCAGGGATCGAATATTTTGTTACTTTATCGGCAAAAACATCGGAAGCAGCAAATTTACTGCCAGCAGGATGGGAGATTGCTTCCGAACAATTAAAGCTTCCAGTTATGGATGAGAAAAAACAATTCGACCCATCCAACACAAGTAAAGTTTCTTACAAAGAGGGCAATTCTATAGACATAACCGGAACTGATTTTTCTGTTACAATTGATTCCAAAACCGGTATAATAACCTCTTACAAAAGCAAGGGAAAAGAAATGTTGCTTAATGGATACGGACCGCGTCCTGCATTTTGGCGTGCCCCAACCGATAATGATTACGGATGGAGAATGCAACGGGTGTGCCGTTTATGGAAACAAGTATCTGATAAAACACCCGTGGCCAACAATATCAAAACAAATCAAAAAGGAAATACAGTACAGGTAGAGGTTTTCTATAAGCTTGATTCGGTAAATTCCACATGGAAAACACAATATACTGTTATGGGAAATGGAGCTGTGAAAGTAGAAAATGAGCTTATTAACGAGGACAATACAACCCGTGTTATTCCGCGAGTAGGAATGAAAATGCAAATGCCTGCCGAGTTTACAAAACTTGAATATCTGGGCCGTGGGCCGTGGGAAAATTATTCCGACCGTAATTCATCAACATTTGTTGGACATTACAAGTCTACAGTAGCTGAACAATATGTACCCTATATAAGGCCCCAGGAAAATGGTCACCGTACTGATGTTCGATGGCTGGCCCTGACCCGGGATAACGGGACCGGACTTTTGATTATTGCCGATTCGTTAATAGAATTCAACGCGCTGAATAACACCGTTGAAGACTTCGACGCAGGACCGGATAAAGACAGGAACCTTCTTCACAGTAATGATATAAAACCAAAAAACCTGGTAGAACTCCACATTGATTACCGTATGATCGGAGTTGGTGGTGACGACAGTTGGGGTGCATGGCCACACGAACCTTATCTTATCAGGCCTAGCACAGAAGGTATCCGGTATGGTTTTACAATGTTGCCAATCAATTCGGTAGAGAAGGTTAATGAAATGATTCAATACAACTATTAATAATGTATGTCCTGAAAAATTTCAAAAACTGAAATTATTGGTATTGACCTATAAAATAAATTTAACAAAGGGCTTCCCATAAATGTTTTTAGGAAGCCCTTTTTTATTCAATAATTTTAATCAATGAAATATGAATCGAAAGGATCATGGATAATTTTAAAATACGCTATAACCTAAATTGGTGACATATGAAATCCGTATTTTCCGTATTTATAACAACAATATTATTTTATAACTTATTTAAGTTCCAGTTGTGCGTTCAGGGTATAACTATTTTCTTTTTCTGTTTTGAATACAACTTTTAGTCCTTTATACTTTATAGTGCAGGTATTACCCGATTTTGAAAATACCCTGACGCTTTTCAGCTTTTCTGCCCGGGCATAATCTTCCTGTTTCAATAGGAAAACAGTTTTTATCAATTATTCTTAAACCTCCACCAGTCAAAATAAAACAAGTCTTTTTCTCCCCTGAAAACAAAATACACATCGTGAACTCCCTTTATGTTGTTTACATGTGCAGAAAATGTCCTCCAAATACCCTCTTCGCGTGCAATCTTTACGTTAACTGTTGCAATGACCGGCCCGTCAATTTTATCGGCCCGTATTTCAATTTTGCCACCGTTAATGGGGGAAACACCCACTTCAACCGATTTGGCGCCATTAGAAAAATCAACGCACCGGACTTTTATGTAATCACCATTTTCAATTTGCGTTACATAAACACCTGTTTTTTCATCGGATGCAGTTTTCAAACCTTCTGACCAGGCTATGGTTTCGGCTTCTACCCGTTGGAAGGGGTCCAGATTTTTTACACCTTCCTTCACCCCTTCTTTTGTGGGGGTAATCATTGGGATGGAACCATCTTCATTGTATTCAAATTGTTCCACACTCATTGAACGTTTAAAACCTTCGCCACCCGACAAATCCTGATCGTGATAGAAGAAATAGGAATTCCCCTTAAAATCAACGATTCCGGGATGGTTGGTAAAAGCCAGTTGAGGGGCCCTTTCCATGATGTAGCCCCGGTAAGTCCATGGCCCTTCAGGAACAGTAGCGGTAGAATAAGCAATGTATTCCGGAATACCCCTGGCGGCATAAATCAAGTAGTAC
>JBNLCS010000611.1:0-4581 GCA_050303935.1 Bacteroidales bacterium | reverse complement strand
TATCCTGAAAGGTGTGTGAGTATTTTCTCGGTAAGTGTTTTTTCCCGGTTACTGCCATACATGATTTGGATCTTCTCATCTTTTTCAGGGATAAGGTCAAGGATAAAGCCAAGGTACCGAAAAGCTACTTTAAAATGGCCCAGTTTGGTCATTACCCTGATAACCATTGACGCATCCCTTATCCAGCAATAACGATAATCCCAATTTCTTACTTCACCCAATGTTTCGGGTAATGATGTGGTGGCCGCGGCAAGAATGGCACCTGTTTTTTGATAGCTTAGCAGTTTTAGAACAAGGGCACTGCGCAGAATAACATCATTATATTTTTTATATTTTACAGTCCTTTCACTCCAATTTAACCAATACACCTTGGTACGTTGCAATTTTAAATAAGACCTTTCAACAGTTTGTTTTAAAATTTTCTGGTTATAGCTAAGTAAAAGAAATGAGTTTTCTGTAAGTTCTATTTCATCAAAACCTAATATTTTGCATCTGTCAAGATTTGAATAAAGGTAAATAGAATCATAAGTACCTTTTACCGTAAAACTTTTAATATAATCCTTTTCATAGGATGATTGTGTTGGATATCTTCCATATTCCAGTTTTGGGTCATATTTTATCCTGAACCTTGGCTTGCCCCGTTTCAGTTTAATATATCGGATTACATCCGGTGGTGTATAATAATTTGTATCACCGTTTTCATACCTGGGCATAAAATCGTAGGTTTCAAAAACATCCGTACCATTATCGAATTTTGTTACGAGTATATTGGTTTTTTGTATATAGTATTGTGTAATTTCATAATCATCGTTAACCACAAAAGACAACCTGCCCCCTTTTTTATCATCGAGCAGTGCTGCAAAAACCGATGATGAGTTAAATGAAGGTAAACAACACCAATCTATTGAACCATACTTTGAAACAAGTGCTACACTCTGGCAGTTTCCTATTACTCCATAATCCAGGTTATCCAATTTTCTCACATTACTAATTTTAAAGGTTGCCTCTAAATTATTTATATTTCTCAGATATAAGCTTTAATTTTATGCTAACAAATATGCTAATATTAAGTTAAAAATAAAATATGAAACGAGTAATTATCGTCTCTAACAGGCTTCCGGTAAATATTTCTATTGAAAATGATAAAATTAATGTTGAACCGAGTGTGGGTGGCCTGGCTACCGGAATGAAATCGGTATCAGAAAGTTATGATAGTTTGTGGATCGGCTGGCCGGGTGTAAACAACGAAGATTTAACGGGTGAACAAAAAAATGAGATTACCCGATTATTAAAACTGCACAAATGTGCGCCTGTATTTCTCAATACCGAAGATTATGAGAATTATTACGAAGGTTTCAGTAATAAAACCATTTGGCCCCTTTATCATTACTTTACACAATTTGCACAGTATAAAAAACGATTTTGGCAGGCATACCAAAAAGTAAACGAGCAGTTTGCCGAGGAAATATTGCATCACCTGGAAGACAGGGATGCAGTATGGATACATGATTATCATTTACAGCTATTGCCGAAAATGATCAAAGAGATGAGCCCGGACATACCAATCGGTTATTTTTTACATATACCATTTCCTTCCTACGAAATTTTGCGCACACTGCCATGGAGAAATGAAATTATTGAAGGACTGCTGGGGGCTGATCTAATAGGTTTTCACACCTTTGACTATGAACGGCACTTTTTGAGTTCGGTACGTCGATTGCTGGGTTACGATATTAATTTTAACGTTATTAATTTGAACAATCGCTTTGTTATAGTTGATTCGTTCCCAATGGGTATTGATTATGATAAATTCAACGAAGTTGCCCGTCAGCAAAAACAAAAGTCAGTAAAAGATAAATCACCATTGCAGCAAGATATTGAAAAACATTTCCTGATGTCGCCTGGTAGTAAGCTTGTATTATCAATTGACAGACTGGATTATTCAAAAGGTATAGCTAACCGCCTTCATGCTTTTGAATATTTTTTGGAACGGTATCCTGAATTTAACGGGAAGGTATCGTTACTTATGATTTGTGTGCCATCCAGGTCAAATGTGGAACACTATCAAAATATGAAAAGTGAAGTGGATGAACTGGTGGGCAGAATAAATGGTAAATTTTCTTCAATGGGTTGGACACCCATCTGGTATTTTTATCGTTCGTTTCCATTCGAAAACCTTATTGATCTTTACAGTTCATGTGATATAGCATTGCTTACGCCCATACGTGATGGTATGAACCTGGTGGCTAAAGAATATATTGCTTCACGTACCGATAAGAAAGGGGTACTTATTTTAAGTGAAATGGCTGGTTCAGCGAAAGAAATGAGTGAGGCATTAATAATTAACCCAAACAATTACGAAGAAATTGCCAGTGCATTGAAAGAGGCCATTCAGATGTCGGAACTTGAACAGATCGAACGGAATAACATTATGCAGGACCGATTAAAACGGTACGACATTCATAAATGGGCCAAAGATTTTATTAATTCATTACAGGAAATTGAACCTAAAAAGGAAATATTCAGGACGAAGAAAATTACAAAATCACTGGAAAAGGATATCTGCAATAGTTATAAAAAAGCAAGTAAACGCATTATTTTCCTTGATTACGATGGTACCCTGGTTGGCTTTAAGAGCAAACCGGAACTGGCCAAACCGGATGATACATTGTTTAATATACTTGATACATTGGCGAATAATCCTAAAAATGAGCTTGCACTTATTAGTGGCCGTGATAAAGAAACCTTTACAAAATGGTTTGGTCAAAAACCATATACCTTAATCACTGAACATGGTGTTTGGATACGTTTGGAAAATGCCGATTGGGAATTAATAGAACCCATGAACGATAGTTGGAAAAAGATTATAAGGCCAGGTATACAGTTGTATGAAGACCGCACCCCTGGTAGTTTTATTGAAGAAAAAAATTATTCCCTTGTATGGCACTACAGAAAAACAGACCCTGAACTTGGGGCGCGCAGGGCAATTGAATTGAAAGATGAATTAACATCACTGGTGGCCAATCACGATCTTGAAATCCTTGAAGGAAATAAAGTTATTGAAATAAAGAATAGTGGTGTTAACAAAGGCCGTTCTGCATTAAAAAGAATGGGTAACAGGAAATATGATTTTATCATGGGAGTGGGTGACGACTGGACTGATGAATATATGTTTGAACAGTTGCCTGAAAATGCGTACACCATAAAAGTGGGATTAGCAAAAACAAAAGCCCGTTACAGTCTTGAAAACTTCGATGAAGTAAGGAGGCTGTTACAGATGCTGGGAGAATGTGAAGATTAAATGAAAAAACTTTTTATATGTCAAAGAGAAATTTTATTGGTTAATTAGAAAATACACCATGTAAATTTTTGTATTTTTTCGTCCCTTCGTATTTATCTATTGTAACACTTCCTGTTATTTTCGGACCGTTTTTCAATACATGTGTGGGGATGGTAACAACTTCCCTGGGGCCGTTTGCCTTGTTCAGGTTCCACATGTTGTCCCCATTTGCTTCCATTTCAAAACTCTTCATGGTTAGTATCATTTCGCCGGGTTTAACATCTATAATAAGATAATCTTGTGTATTTACAATTTTTCTTCCCCACGAAGAACCATGAACGACCTGCCATATACCATCCTTCTCGTCAATGGTCACAGCATGAAATTCCCCACATAAATATACATCAACATTAGCTTCAACCATTGTTTTCCAAAATGGGTTTTGGGTACTGTCTTTTAACATTAACATGCTTGAAGATCGTGCTACCGGTTTTCCAATTATGGGAATATGCCCTTGCACAATAATAAACCCGGCATCTTTATTTTCATTTAGGACGTCCTGAAACCATTGCAACTGTTTTTCACCTATTGTAGGTTCTAATAAAGTATCTGTTAACTCAAATGTTTCAACTGTAATAAAAAGTGCATTTTTATGACGGACATAATAACTCAAGCCCTTTTTATTATCGGGGCCGTTTAATGGCATTTGCAGGTTTTCTTTAAATGCCCTTTCAAAATGGGGCACTAGCATTGCTTTGTTTGCAGGCCAGGGATCGTCACCCAGTTCATGGTCACCAATGGCAACATAATACATTAAATCATGTTTTTTCATTCTTCTTTTCCAGCCACCATAATACAAAGCGCTCATCTGTTCAATGCATTTTCGCCCGTCCCACCAGTGCCCGTTAACAAGGTCGCCGGCAATAAGTACAAATTCCGGGTTTTCTTTTTTCACTTCGTTCAGAAAATAGTTTACAGCAGAATCCCAACGAGGCCATGGTTCGGGCACATCAAAATTAAAAAAATCAGGAAAGCTCACTACTGTAAATTCATCGGGATTTTTTTTGGTACATGATAGGACACCCGCTGTTAAGCACAAGGTGATTAATAAATAAACTGGATATTTCACTTGAATAAAATTTAATTAAACATCTGTTTTATAATGAAATACAAAAGTGCATTAGCATTTGTAATGGTTGATCGTGGAACATCCCCCGAAAATTCGGGGCAGGCAATGTTTTGTTCATGTCCTTGTTGTGATGTTCAGTGCATGGATGTTTCATACGTTTAAAAAGATAGTA
>JBNLCS010000610.1:0-2950 GCA_050303935.1 Bacteroidales bacterium | reverse complement strand
GAACAAGAAGGAGGATATTTACACAGCGATATGTCGAAACGGCAAAGCAACGAACAGATCCATGCCATGAATAATAAGTATACCACTTGTGACCTGGAACACCCGCATTTTTACATCGCATTGAACAAAGCAATCATAGTTCCCAATAAAAAAATAATTTCAGGACCTGCATATATAGTAGTGGAAGATGTCCCTATTAAGTTTCTTTTTCTGCCTTTTGGATTTTTCCCTACTCCAAAATCAAGAAACGCCGGTATTTTATTCCCTACCTTTGGAGACGAAGCTGCCAGAGGATTTTACCTGAGAGACCTTGGTTACTATTGGCCAATTAATGACCATTTTGACCTTACCCTCTTGAGTGAAATTTACACAAAAGGTGACTGGGGTATTAATGCTACTACTGATTATAATAAACGATACAAGTTTAATGGGAATTTTAGTTTTGATTACAGAAGAAATATTCGTGGTGACAGGGGGTTTGACCCGGAAATCACAAATTACTATAAAGTAAGGTGGTCACACAGCCAAGACGCCAGGGCCAACCCCACCCAAAGTTTTAGCGCAAATGTTGATATGAGCAGTAGTGGTTATGACAGGGATTATGAACGTGATGTACAGAACATTTACAACAATACGAAAAGTTCAAGTATTTCATACCGAAAAAAATGGGACAACACATTTTTAAATACCCCATTTAATGTAAATATGGCCATGAACCACAACCAAAATTCACAGAACAATCAGGTCAATATGACATTTCCTAATTTTTCGGCAAACTCAGGTAAAATATATTTAGTCCCAAAAAAAGATGACGAATCAAAACGAAGGTTTTATCATGACATAAGAACTAACTACACCGCAAAATTTTCGAACAAATATTCGAATCCGGACAGCATATTTTGGGATAGTTTAAATATAAGCAATATGCAAACCGGATTTAACCATACGTTGCCTATTGAATTACCTTTAAAATTCATAAAAAACCTGCCATTCTCATTAAGCATGGGATACAGGGGATATGGTATGACCAAGGTGGTGCACTACCGGTGGGATGAAAATGCATATAACCGTAATTCACTTAACGACAGTACGCGTGGCGATTTTGTGAAAGTGGTGAAAGATACCCTGGCATTTGTCCATAAACTTGATTATGTACCTTCGTTTACTGGTTTAACATTTAATAGAAATTTATACGTCACCATGCAATCGACAAAAGAGGATTCATATATCAGCGCCCTGCGCTATGTAATGATCCCCAAAGCAAGTTTTAGTTTTACCCCACCTAAACCAGGAGAAAAACTGGATTATTATAAAACCATTAAAAGTCCCGATGGCAAACGTGAAAAAAAATACTCCATCTATGAAAACGCATCCTATGCCCCCCCATCCCCCCGGGGCAAGGTTGATTGGCGAAGTACAGTAAATTTATCGCTCGACAACAATATCGAAATGAAACTGCGCTCAAAAAACGATAGCACGGATGAAGAACGTAAAGTAAAATTACTTGACAATTTAAGCTTTTCTACACGCTACGATTTTCATGCAGATTCTCTCAAATGGAGTAAAATTAATTTTAACACAGGGACCAATCTTTTTCAGGATATTCTTTCTATTAGGGTGAATGGGACTTTTGACCCATATATAATTGACGATCTGGGAAGAAATGTTGATATCTTTGAATTTGAAGAAAACAACCGGTTAGCCCGTATGACGGATTTGAGGATGAATATGAGTTTACGTTTGGGTTCCCGTAAAGGAAGTAGTACCAGCCAAAAAGAAGAAAAAAAAGATATGGGTTTAACCAATTACGACTATTTTGATATACCCTGGGGGTTGAATGTCTCGTACGGTTGGACGTACAGCAAACCGCGAGATGTTGTTGAAATAGTGCAAACATTATCATTTGATGGTAATTTTGACTTTACAAAGAATTGGAAATTCAGGTACAGGAGCGGATATGACATTGAGAATAAAGATTTTACTGCAACTCAATTTACTATCACCCGTGATCTTCACTGCTGGGCAATGTCATTGGTTGTGGTACCTTTTGGAAGAAGACAATATTTCGAATTCAGGATCAATGCTGTAGCAAGTATGCTCAAAGACTTGAAATATGAGTTTGACAGGCAAGATTGGAGAAATAGGTAAGACCTGATTTAGAAAATCACTCATTGGGGTAAAGCATGAAACCAGATGAAAAGATTTATACCGCTACGCATTTAATTTGCGAAAAAAAACTAGCGGTATATCTGGTTCTAAACAGCTTTTGTTTCACAAAATTGCCAAGAACCAGTATACTTTATCGAATCCGGAAGGAATACATTTTTTTTGTAATTATTGCTTGTAGATTTTGGGTAAGAAAAAAAACCTAAGAAAATAGTAAAAAAATTACGTCAAGTGAAAAAAAAACACTAATATTGCGACCTGAAAAATTTCAGGAATAATAACATTTATTAAAAAATATTGAGATGGACCTAATTAAAACAGTTGAAAGCCAATTTGCTAAGGAAAATAAATTTCCGGTTTTCGGCGCGGGTGATACAATTACTGTACATTATAAAATTAAAGAAGGTAATAAAGAAAGAATTCAGCAGTTTCGAGGAACTGTTTTACAGAGAAGGGGTAAAGGGACAACAGAAACATTTACAGTTAGAAAAATGTCTGGTAATGTTGGCGTTGAAAGAATTTTTCCTACTTCATCCCCATTTATAGAGCAAATAGATATAAACAAAAAAGGAAAGGTTAGGAGAGCTAGAATATTTTACTTACGTGGATTAACTGGTAAAAAAGCCAGAATTCAGGAAAAACGTTTTTAATTTTAAGTTACAAATAATAAAAAACCCGGTCTTCGACCGGGTTTTTTATTTATAGACCGTTTAAGAGACTGTTTAAATTTTATCCGTTTTTTTATATTACTTTTCAACTGTCATAAAAAAACAATACTATTTTG
>JBNLCS010000609.1:0-3629 GCA_050303935.1 Bacteroidales bacterium | reverse complement strand
ATCAAAATTAAAATTCAGTTTTCTTTATTACAGTTATTTAAAATTTTAAATTCTGTTCAATGTCAAAGATACTGATAGGAAATTTACTTTTAAAGTTAAAAATAAATGTGTTTGAGGTAACTAAAAAGTAGTTTTGAAACGGTTGATATTTTATATTTTTGAAAGTTAATCCTGAATATCTTAATTTGTGCTTATAACAACAAACATTTATAAATAGTTAATGAAACACCTTATTCAAATTATAGGATTAATATCCATGGCATTAATACTGATAATTGCCATAATGATTGTGAAATATATGAACATGAGAAAGGAATTTAGTGAAGAAATATCTAAAACAGCTTTTATCAATATTATACAAAAAGTAAAGATAGAAGGATTAAAGCAGGTTGAAATCAATTTTTGTGATACATCATATATTTTTTCACAGCAACAAATTTACGACACTGTAAATGAGAAATTTAATACGGATGGTAAATTTATGCCATGCAATGTTGTATTTAAGTATGTTTTTAAAGACAAAAACATTAAAAAAATAGATACGGACAGTTTTAATTGTTTCGGGTGTTCAGGAACAAGTTATTATCAATTATATGCCGACTCGGTGGTTTATAATTATTTACCGTAAACACACTGATTGGTTAACAATATTAATTTAATTATCTGATGGACAAATATAAGGAGCAAAACATAAAAACTGCTATAAAATACGTTGTTGAACAAAAACAAAATGGAAGGGAACATTCAGATTTGCGAAAAGAACTGGTCGCAAATGGATGGCACGAAAAAGAAGTAAAACTAATTTTAAACCTGGCCGATGAAATCTATTTCAATAATCTTGAAAAACAGAAAAAGAAATTATTAAAATTCAATACCAAAATATATGCTTACTTTCTAATTCTGTTTGGTGTTACGTTTACATTACTTTCTCATAAGGGGATTTTCAGTTTGGGAAATTATTACATTATTTTTTATGGACCAATTGTAGCTGGTATTGGTTTATTAACTTACGATAAAAGAAAAAACACAAACCATAGACAACAAAAATTGAAAAGCCCATATAATGTTTGGCAGAAATACCGTAAGAATTAAGGATTACGAATAGCGTAAAAATATTTTTATTCTAAATTATTGGCTTGCCCCGGCTAAAGGTCAACTATAAGGGATTAACAATTAACATTTTTTAAGCAATCATATTGTAAAACTTTTATACATCTACTTGATTTCCATATTTTAACATTCTAAATTCCCTAAAATTTATTTCATTAAAAATGTTGATCAGATATATTATCAGGAACCTGAAAAAGAGACTTTTTTTAAACCTTATTAAAATAGCAGGTTTAAGCCTGGCTTTATCTGCTATAGTATTTATCGTATTATACCTGCATAACGAACTTACCTTTGAACGTTTTCACAAGAAAAGTGAACGGATTTATCGTTTCACGTATACTGATCCCAATCATTTTGCCGGAAATCACTTTGCCCGAAATGCATATATAGATTATATGCATGAATTAAAAGATTATTTTCCGGCCATTGAAGAATTTGTACGCCTGGCTCCAGCGTGGGGGGATAAAAAATACAAACAAAATTATATCAAATGTGAACAGGCATTTATTTGCGACAGCAGCTTTTATTCAATTTTTGATGTTCAGGTAGTTACCGGTAAAAATGGTAGTCAGCTTAAAACACCGGGCTCGCTAATAGTTTCTGAAAGTCTGGCCAAAAGAGTATTCGGAAATATCGATCCTGTTGGTGAAGTAATGACTATACCTACCCAACAATACGATACCACCAATCAGGAATTTACCGTAAGTGCCGTAATGAAAGACTTTCCTAAAAACAGTCATTTTCATCCGGAAATACTATTAACAGCATTAAATGAGGCTGCATTTAAAGACTGGTCTTTCACATATTTGTTACTGAATAAAAATACCGGTCCCGCTGATATAACTTCAAGGTTTAAAAATTTTATGGCTGGCCGTGAAGGTAAAGATCCTGAAAAAATAACGACAAAAGCTTATCTACAGAACATCCGTGATATACACTTACATTCGCATAAATTAAGGGAAATTGAAAAAAATAATACCGTTTCGATGGTTTATTTGTTTGTGGTTGCTGCCCTCATTTTGCTTATTATATCCATAAGCAATTATACAAACCTGAATTTAGGAATGTCGGGGTTTTACAGTAAATATTTAAATATGAATAAATTACTGGGGTCAAATAATATCAGTGGTTTTAAATATTTTCTCACAGAAGGGGTTTTAACAAGTCTTATATCTTTAGTAATAACGGTTCCAATAATAATTATTGGAAATTTTTATACCCAAAAAGAACTTTCAATTAATTTACTAGATAATCATATCCCATTGATTCTAATTGTACTTGGCTTATATATGTTGATTGTTATTTTGGTCAGTTGCATCCCTGCTTTGCGAAAAGTATTAAATGGGTCCCGGTTTAATGAAAAAAAAGCAAAGACTATACTATTAAAGGAAAGTAATGGCAGTAAAGGACTTATTGTTTTACAATTTACATTTTGTATTATCCTGGTTATTGCAGTAATAACCCTATCAAAGCAAACCAATTTTATGCTGAAAAGAAGTATTGGGGCTTCTTCATCAGATATTATTGAAATAGAAGCAAATCTTGGCAAATTTCAACTATTTAGGGATGAAATACAAAAACTCAATTCCATTGAAGATGTTTCGGCTTCGTTTGCTGAATTCGGCGGTGAAACAAATGATATGTTTGCGTTTGAAATGGATGGATATCAAAAAATGAGTGATGACAGTTTTGTTGACAAAATTGGTGTATTCCCCTGCGATTATAAGTTCCCATCTTTTTTTAAATTAAGGTTTTTAGCAGGTAGGGACTTTTCCAAGAATACGGAAGATGCAGAAGGTTCAGGAGAATATATTATTAATAAAGCGGCCCTGCACCAGCTCCAATACCAGGAACCTGAAAAAATAATTGGTAAAGATTTTCAAATAAAATCCAACTCGCCTTATGTAAAGATCCCATTGGGTAAAATTATCGGTGTTGTTGATGATTTTCATTTATCATCAATGAAAAAAAAGGTTGTACCATTGGTTTTGTTCAAAATGAAAGAGATATGGCTTTTTACAAATGTGGTTAGAATAAAAGAGGGAATGCATACAGATGCTATATCAGATATGAAAGCCATCTGGGGAAAACTGTACCCTGGTCACCCATTTGTTTACAGAACAGCCGGTGAAAGTTACAATGAAGTGTACAAGACAGAAAGAATACAATCAAAATTATTGCTTATATTTACCATCATTGCAATTTTTATATGTTCCATGGGATTATTGGGTATTACCCTGATTATTGTTCAAAAACGTATAAAAGAAATCGGCATACGAAAAGTTAATGGCGCCAGGGTTAAAGAAATACTATACCTGATCAATAAAGATATCTTACTGTGGATGTCCCTCGCTTTATTCTTAGCTTGTCCATTGGCCGGCTACAGCATGAATAAATGGCTTCAAAATTTTGCCTATCATGTAGAACTCCAATGGTGGATTTATTTAGAATCCGGAACAATCGTGTTTTTCATTGTTTTGATCACTACCGCCTGGCTATCTGTTAAAACAGCTAAAAAA
>JBNLCS010000608.1:0-3417 GCA_050303935.1 Bacteroidales bacterium | reverse complement strand
CTGAAGCACAAAGTATCAGAATAAAAGTAACAGCTTTTAGGAAAATTGAGTTTTTTTTATAATATTGCAGTAACCATATCATAACAGGTAACTAAAAGATTTTTCAGACATTAAAACCAGAAATCTTGAACTTTAATGCCTTAAATATAAGAAATATTCTCATTATTTATTTTCTTTTGTCTGCCACACAAATTTTTGGCCAGGAATCCCATTTTAGTCAGGTTACCAAAATCCCACTTGTGAATAACCCTGCTAACGCCGGGGTTATGGACTATGATCTGCGGGTTACAAATAATTATCGTACCCAGTGGAAAAAAATAAACATTCCTTATAAAACCCTTCATTTTGGGATTGATAAAAAAATATATGCCTTTAATCAAGCTTTTGGAGTGGGAATTGATGTATTGAGTGATTTCTCACAAAGCAACATAATTGCCAGTAATAAATTTTCAATTACTTTAAGCCATTCACAATATTATAAAAACCATCAGTTTGTTGTGGGCGGCAGTATTGGACAAGTAGTAAAAAATTACAATCCCAACAATTTTACTTTTGGTGAACAGTGGGATGTAGACGGTCAGTTTTTTAACCCCAATTTAACAAATGGTGAAAACACACTTGAAACGAACTTAAATTTTACCGATATAAGTGCAGGTGTAATGTGGAGGTCTAAACTAAAAAATTTCAGACCATTTGCTGGATTTTCAGTTGATCATGTTAACCAGCCTTCGCTATCTTTTTTAGATGATGGAAATGATGAAAAACTTGCGTTACGATTTAATGTTCATGGTGATATATTAATACCTTTAACCGAAAAATATGATATAACACCCACCATCTATTATGGTTATTTGAAAGGGGCACATAATTTTGTTGGAGGAAATATATGGGGCATGAATACAAGTGAAATGGAAATACTTATTGAAAGAGTGTATGGGATATCATTTTTCAGAATAAACCCGGCAAGAAACATAGATGCGGTAATTTTAGGGGGAGGTATTGAATTTTACAGCTTTGACCTGGGGATAAGCTATGACTTTAATATCTCTGCCTTACGCAAGGCAACTCATTTTCAGGGGGCATTTGAAATTTCGCTTATATTTAAACATGGACGGAACAATACAACAGGATCGGCAAAACCTTGTTATATGTTATAAACATTCGTGACGTGTTATGTTTACTATACAGATAAAAAAACTGTATTTAGTGTATTTACTTTTAGGTTTGTTGTGTCATTTTATTGTTGACTTAAGATTGTATACAAAATGTTCGGAAAAAAGTTTTTGTTAGCATTACTATTAATCTGTCTTTTCTGTTTAACAGGAAATAGTATCGTCCTGTGTTCCGAAAAAAATGACAAGCCCAATGCTTACGAGCTTAAAAACAAGGCACGAAAAATGAAAAAACAGAACAACGTATATAAAGCTATTGAATATTTGGAGCAATATGTAAAATTGAAACCTGACGATTTGAAATCCCAGTTCAACCTTGCCAAGCTTTACTACATTACAAGAGACTATTCAAATGCCAGCGATTACCTGGATACCGTGATACGTAAACGTACCAAAAAATTTGAAAAAGCCTATTACTATCATGGCGTGGTTTCAATGAACCTTGAGAAGTATGATGCTGCCATAGAAAGCCTGACCAAATTCAGAAGAGAATACCGGGGAAATCGCGACCCTGAAGATTTAAGGGGTATAGCTTATGACCTGATCAGTAGTGCCGAATGGGCAAAAGAGCACAAAGACAGTGTTGCCGATGTAACATTGAACCATTTGGGTTACGAAATAAATGGTCCCCATATCGAGTTTGCCCCATTCCCAATATCTGAAAATGAATTAGTATATAGTGCTTTGGTCCCTGACACCAGTGATGAAGATAAGGAAATACGACAGATATATATTGCCGAACAAATAAATAATACCTGGAAAAGCAAAGGTAAGTTTGCCGGACCAATTAACCATCCACTGCAACATACCGGTAATGCTGCTTTTTCGTTAGATGGTAACAGAATGTACTTTACGCGGTGCAAGCTTAACTGGCAAAACAAAGAAATATGTGAACTGTATATGAGTGAAAAAAAGAACGATGAGTGGCAGGAAGCAGTCAAACTGCCATATCCCGTTAATAATGAAACAAACACTTCAACACAGCCTGCCATTGGCTATAATAGCAGAAGAGAAACGGATGTTATTTATTTTGTATCTGACAGGGAAGGAAGTCGCGGAGGAATGGATATCTGGTACACTGAATATAACAGCAGGACAAAAGAATACAGGGAACCCAGAAATTTAGGAAGAGGTATAAACAGTGATGCGGATGAGTGTTGCCCGTTTTTTGATAAAAATACCGGTTCACTTTTCTTCTCCTCCAAGGGCAGAAATGGATATGGCGGGTATGATATTTACAGATCGACCGGATCAGGTAGACGTTGGTCAGATGGAGAAGCATTACCTAAACCCATAAATTCGTCCTATGATGATACTTATTATTCAACTTTAACAGGCACAGACGGTTTCTTTACATCAAACCGACCCGGATCAATGGAAATGATAAACGGGAGTTGCTGCGATGATATATTCTATTTCAAATATAATCAATGCGTTACTTTACCAACCTCCGGCAACGTATTTAATATTACAAATCGCGATATATATGACCTGTTGAATAACAAATACAATCAAAAACTTGAATATATTGAAGACAATGAAGCACTTGCCGGCATACCGGTAAAACTATTTGTTGTTGATACCAATACCCACGAAGAAATATTAATAAACCATACCCTTACCGATGAAAACGGGAATTATAATTTTATCCTGGAAAGAAACAAGAAATATGTGGTAGTGGTAGAAAATTATGGCTATTTTGACAAACGCATTAGTATAACAGCCAAGGAATTCAACTGCGATGAAACCATCGACCTGGAAGAAACAGGTATCAACTACCTGCCGGAGATCACCGTGATATTCAATATTTATTACGAACACGACAAAGCACGGTTAACCAAAGAAGCAAGAGATATCATAGACACAACTTTGTTGCCACTTTTTGATTTATACCCCACGGCAAAAGTTGAAATTGGTTCACACACTGACTTTACCGGAAGCGATAACTACAATATTAAGCTTTCACAAAGACGGTCTGAAAGTGTAGTAAAATACTTAATTCTTAAAGGTATTGATGAAGAAAGACTGGTAGCAAAGGGTTATGGTGAACACCAACCTATTGCCCCTAATATGAACCCTGACGGTACGGATAATCCAATTGGCAGGCAACTAAACCGCAGGACCGAATTTAAAATAATAGGTTCTGTAAATTCTTTTTACAATGATACGGATGACTAAGAACTATTATTTAGTTTTTATACATTTATAAAAAATTTTAACATGACTCTGTATAAAAAATATATTT
>JBNLCS010000607.1:0-4101 GCA_050303935.1 Bacteroidales bacterium | reverse complement strand
TACCCCGGCACTTATTTCCGAAATGTAATCAAGCTGAAACTTTGGCCTGTATTTTAATTGCGTAAACCTGTTTTTATTATTTACCACGATTGGGTTTCTGTTATCAAGTTTAGCAGTAACATTACTGGTTGTCGTATTAAGAGATGGTAGCTCAGATGCTTTGAAATCAACATGTTGACTATTAGCAATTTCTTCTGCATCAATGAATTCCTTTATATTCGCTTTATATATAGTGAATTTATGGTTCGAATAGTATGAATAAACTATTTGCCCGTTTTGGGATATACTAATGGCAGGAGAGAGTTGGGTCATTCCGGTAATTCCCGTAAAATAATCAGAACTCTGAAAAACTTTCTTCTCATTAAAGTCATACCTGTACATATTTCTGAACCCGTCCCTGTCCGATAAAAAGAAAACAGAGTGTTGATCAGGAGAAAATTGAGGGTTTAGGTTATTCGCCCCGGGAAATATATCAAAGACCTTTATTTCCCCTGTTTCCATGTAATAAATGGCTATATTCTTTCCCTTTTTTGCAGTGTTGCTATTTGCTGCTCCTTCTGTGACATAAACAATCATTTTTCCATCAAACGACCATTGTGGCTGAATATTTGATTTTCCGTTTTTAGTTATGTTTTTAAGGTTTTTACTGTCAATTTCATATGTGTACAAATCTGTTAATCCGTTTTTTGAAGCTGAAAAAACGAGTATGTTATTTTTCCCCCACGATGGGTAACTAATTTCATTTAATCCTTCAGGTTTAATTTCATTCACTACTTTACCTTTTTCTATGTCAACTATCAGAATAACATTTCGGCCTTTTTCGTAAACAGCATAGGCAAAATATCTACCGTCAGGCGACCAGGTTCCTGAAGATTCAATGAAATTGAAAGCGTCTACTTCGTTTTCGTTGATTATTTTTGAGAATCGTTTTTTTATTTTGCCGGTTTTGGTTTCTGCAAGAAACAGGTCTATTGTAAATAATTCTTTTTCTGACATGAAAATGACATGTTCACCATCCGGACTAATGGAAGGGGCAAAATTATAGTTTCCGGCATTGGTAATGTCAAATAATACATCGCCAATAATTTTTTCTTCATGATTTTCAAGGTAGGGTTGATAATGGTCCATTATACATTGTTGCCATAAGGTATCAAAATTCTCATATCCCATAGCCCGGATTTCAGAAATACTTTTTTTCTTCTTCTTAAAAAGAGTTTTTTTACCCTTAGGTTTAAGCTCAACCCTGGTTTCCAAATTGTTTTCAAAAGCCTTTTTTAGCCCTGTCCTGGCAGTATTGACCATTAACGGTCCAAATTGATCTGATTTTAACGATTGATCGGCAAAAGCCCAGAATGCTTGCCCGTATCTATATGGGTTATATTTAGGGTCGGTACTTATTTTGTAAATTGTAGGTAGTGTGTTATGAAGTACATCGTCCCGGAGCCACATGGCAGTGACCGGATCATTGCTTCCGGTTGAAAGATATTCTGCCATCCCTTCGATCATCCACAGAGGAATATTTCCGATTTCCCTTATTGAAAGCCCCGAAGAGTGCATTAAATAATTGTATTGAAAAGCATGCACAAGCTCATGTCCCAGTACATGATCGGTTTGTGCACTAGATAATGAAAGGGGTAAAACTACCCGGTTTTTTAATCCTTCGGTAAACCCTCCAACCCCAATACTTATGGTATTTGTTGAAATATTGGTTTGCTGAAAATCACCATGGTTTTCATATAAAATCACCGGGTTTTTAAATAAAAGCGTATCCCCAATAAAGTCCTGATGGATATTGTACCATTGTTCACAACGTAATGCAAAGTCTTCCAAAACCGAATCGTTTTTAAGATAATGGTATATTTCAAAATTCGGGGTACTATAAACTTGATAATCGAAAACCTTATATCCTGGCTTATTTCTTCCGAAATATTGAGCGGAAGAAATGACAGACAAAAGGAAATATGTAAATATTGTACATTTGTGCCTATTCATAAACTTCTTTATCTCTTAGACAAATTGCAAATCAAAATAGTTGCGTTATAAACATAAACGGTTAAAAGAATAAATTATTCAATTAGATCGTAAATTTTAATTTTTTTTAAGATTTAAACCGATTTCAGTACCAAACTTGATCATGTGGTTTTTAGCTGCTTCATATTCGTTAGGGATAATTCCGTCCAGAATTGCGTCTTTTATAGAGTTTTTAATGTCGCCCACTGTTTTGCAAGGCGATAGCCCAAATGTTTCCATTATTTCCTCACCGGAAACAGGAGGTTGAAAATTCCGGATGGCATCCTTCTCTTCAATCTCTTGCAATTTTTTTCTTACCAAGGCAAAATTATTTAAAAATCGTTTTACCTTAAATTCATTTTTTGTAGTAATATCTGCCTCACATAATAACATTAAATCGTCAATATCATCACTTGCTTCAAACAGCAAGCGGCGAACAGCACTGTCGGTTACTTCTTCCTGTGCCAGTACAATTGGCCTGAGGTGCAATAAAACAAGTTTTTGCACATATTTCATACGGTCATCCAGTGGCATTTTCATTCTTTTAAAGATGCCAGGTACCATTTTTGATCCTAAAAACTCATGTCCATGAAAGGTCCAACCAATGCCCTTTATGAATTTTTTAGTGGGAGGTTTGGCAATATCATGCAAAAGAACAGCCCATCGTAAATAAAGGTCCTTGGATTTATCGATAATATTGTCCAACACTTGCAAGGTATGGTAGAAATTATCTTTGTGCCCCTTTCCATCCTTGTATTCAACCCCCTTTAGTTTGTCAAGTTCAGGAAATATAAGTTTTAATAAACCGGATTTTTCAAGCAGCAGGAAACCTTTAGATGGTGAGCCAGAAAGTATGATTTTATTTAGTTCATCAGTAATTCTCTCTTTGGAAATAATGGTTATTCGATTTTTATTTCTTTGAATGGCCTCGAAACATGCTTCTTCTATTTCAAAATTTAGTTGGGTGGCAAACCGGATTGCACGCATCATACGCAGGGGGTCGTCAGAAAAAGTTTGGTCGGGTCCCAGCGGTGTTTTAATAATTTTATTTTTCAGGTCATTTAATCCGTTAAATGGGTCCAGCACATCTCCCCAGTTATGTTTGTTCAGCGATATGGCTAAGGCATTGATCGTAAAATCCCTTCGTTGTTGATCATCTTCCAGGGTGCCATCTTCCACTATGGGTTTGCGTGTTTCTCTACGGTATGATTCCCTTCGGGCACCAACAAATTCAATTTCAGTATCACCATATTTAACCTGGGCAGTACCAAAATTTTTATACACAGCTATGGAAGATTTGTTTAACTTGTGCGCCAGTTTTTTGGCCATTTCAATACCACTTCCAACAACAACAATATCAATGTCTTTCGAGGGCCTTTTTAAAATTAGGTCCCTTACGTACCCTCCGATAACATATGTTTCCAGGTTGTTCTTTTCAACTATTTCTGACAAAATATCAAAAATATGGTCATTTAGACATATGTTCATATTTATATATGACAATTTTTATGTATTTTTGTGACAAAATTACAATTATTTGTGATAATGCACGAACAAAAGCATTTGGTACAGGGTTTGTTAAAATGTAATTAAATGCGTAATTTAATTAAAAACAGAATATTATGATCGAACATTTAACAAAGGAAAGTTTCAAAGAAAAGGTATTTAACTTTGAAGCGAATAAAGAATGGGTTTATGAAGGCGACAAACCAGCGGTTATAGATTTTTATGCTGATTGGTGCGGGCCTTGCAAAATGGTAGCTCCTATTTTGGAAGAACTTTCAACTGAATATGATGGAAAATTGAATATTTATAAAGTTGATACAGAAGATCAGAGAGAATTAGCCGCAATGTTTGGTATACAAAGTATCCCGTCATTACTGTTTATTCCTAAAAATGGTCAACCTCAAATGGCTATGGGGGCTTTACCAAAAGATTCTTTCAAAAAGGCTTTTAAAGAAGTTTTGAATGTAGAAGAAAATTAACAATTAGCTGGGGTTTTCCAGGTACTATAAATTTTTATAGCACCTGGAAAAGTTCAGCTTTATTATCTCTTTTTTAACAATTTTTTATTTTATTCCTCTGGCATTT
>JBNLCS010000606.1:0-2191 GCA_050303935.1 Bacteroidales bacterium | reverse complement strand
TCATTAATAAACCGTTCCGGCTTATGTATGCATTAATACGCCCATTATCTATTCATGTATGGCGCACAGTTCAAGATATTTGTCAACAAAATCCTGGTCCTCAATTATGCCCGGAACCAAATCATCCAGTATATCAAACCTCATATTAAAATAGTTTGCGGTTCAGGTCGTATTGTATTATGGGGTTAAAATATATCTTATATTTAATATATGCAAATTATATATTTATTAAATAACGGTGATTTTTGGTAAATATGTGAATAAAAATCTATAAATAAAGTATATACGTTGAATCTGGTAGTATATTCAAATATTGGTTTTACCCATCTATTATTTAGATTGTAATTATAAAAACCCATAATGCAATCTTCCATTGTCACGCTTTTGCTTTTGGCTGGTTTCCGGTTATATTTTTTATAAATATACCTGTATGGTGTTTAAACTATGCTGTATTTATATTCAACATGCCTGTATTTAGTTCAGTGAATGGTGTATTTGTTTTGAAAATATCTGTATGGTAGTCAGGTTTAACAGTATGGTAGTGTAAACTAACTGTTTGGTAGCTTATCCTGACAGTATGGCGGTCAGGCACTATCGTATTTAATTAAAAAATGACAGTATGGCGGTTTTGTGAACCATGAACAGGCAAGCTAACCTCAAACTTCTAACCTCTATCAACCATCCACCATCCACTAATACCCGGATACTTCAGCTATTTCTCTAATGTAAGCATTGCTATAACCAAGTTCTTTGATTTTTTCAAGCTCTTTCCGGGCACTGGCCAAACTATAATACTGACCTATCGTGTAACGGTAATATCCATCGTAACCTTTTGATACTTTTAACAAAAAATGATTATTATTGAAAAAATCCTCAGGTTCGTTGTACCGTTTTAATGCCATTATTTGAATGGTATATCCCTTGTAGCTTTTGTTCTTAACAAAATATTCCATTTCCATGATATAAGCAAACCTGAAACCTTGTGAAATAACATAGCTTAAATCCTTTCTCGCATCTTCCCTTTTGGCGTATTTTCCATACAAATAATGATAAAAGCCGTCATTTGCCTTCATTACCATTACACCTTGCATGTTGGTAAATGCAGTGGGTTCCTGATACCTTTTCAGTGCCATTACCTGTATTGTATAGGTTGGATAATTGTTGGATGTGAATGTGTTTGATTTCTCACCGGCTGAAGAATTACCTAACCTCATATTGTCTTTGGTCTCTACACGGGATGCATCGTCATCAATGTTTGTTTCCCTTTTGGTATTTTTGGTTGGACCTAATAAAGAAATCCTTTCTTCTTTTGTATCTTCCTGCTGGTGCTTTTCTTCTTCAGTGTTTTCTGTAAGCAGCGAAATTGTTTCAGGACCTGTTTTAATTACATCATCAGTTGTTGTATTTGTTAGGTTATTGATCAAGTCATTGTCCGACATTATTAGGGTGTCTTTAGGTTGTTGGGCAATTAACCCGGGCTCAAGCGTAAGGTTTGAATAGTAAATATCATCGCTAAAACCATTCGGTGCAATCACCTGGCCGGTTGCTTCTTTGTAACCTGGGGTATTTAACGAAAGGGTATAAGACCCTGGCCGCACGCTGTAGCTAAAACCGCCTACACTATTAACCGGGACTTTGGCCAATTCAAATCCGGTAGAATTATCTGTAATATTTACCATTGCACCTTCCGGATAATTCATACTTCCATCAGCAAGCGTTACGGTACCCATAATTTCAATATACCTGGGATGGTCTTCAGAGAACACTTCAAACTTATAAATATCCAGCCCACCAAAACCATCTTCATAATATTTCGAAAACAGGGCAAAAACCCTGCTATTCATCGGGGCATAAAAAAGGTCGTCGTTTACAGTATTAATAGGATAACCTAAGTTAGCAGGTTTTTCCCATTTTCCGGAACTTGTTTTTTTACTATAAAAAATGTCAAAACCTCCCATTGAGTTATTGCCTTGTGAGCTGTAAAACAATATGTCATCGTTCGTCAAGAAGGGGGTTTCTTCATGAAATTCGGTATTAATCGGGGCTCCCAGGTTTTCAGCAAATCCAAACCATCCGTTATCATCCATATAGCTTACGTAAATATCATATCCACCCAATCCCTTTTTACGGTCGCTGGTAAAATAGATGGCTTTGTCGTCTGGTGCAAATGAAGCATGTGTCTCCCAGGCTT
>JBNLCS010000605.1:0-8087 GCA_050303935.1 Bacteroidales bacterium | reverse complement strand
GATTATGTTTGGCGAAGGTCCCACAGCTGAAAGGGCAAACGCGCTCAATAGTCAAGGGTTTAATGAAGGTACTTCATATGATGCAAGTGACATTCGCTATGTAAAAAAAGGAGATAGCATTATATATGCTACTGTTATGGGTTGGCCTACAAATGGTACCGCTGTGTTGAAAAGTTTAGCCTCAAATCTTCCTTACTTATCAAGAACTATCAAAAACATTAAAATACTGGGGGGTGCCGATTTAACATATACACGTAATAACGATGGCCTTTTAGTTAACCTTCCGGCAATAAAACCGGGTACTGCTGATATTGGTATCGCATTTAAAATATCTCTTGACACCCTTTCTTTTTCAAACCTGGAAGATATGTTAAGGGTGGCTGTGGAAAATGATAGCATTGCCAAATTAAATGCGGGTACAAATTCAGGGCAATACAGCAATGAAGCAGTTGCAACACTGGAAACTGCCATTGTTGAAGCCAATAAAATTACTGAAACAAATACTTCTGCTGAAATCCAGGCTGCCATTACAGATTTGCAAACAGCAATAATAAATTTTATAACCAATGGACAAAATCCGGGAGGTATAATCGAATATCCGTATTCTCAAAATATTACCGCCAAATATCTTGAAGAAGCACGTATTTTCTCCCGGTCCGATGCTAATAAAAGCCTCCGTTTTGGTAAACCAAAAAACTGGAGTGCCGATTTTTATATCCCTCAAACCGATGGTAGTGGTACCAAACAAGGAATTGACAAATATCCGGGTTATAATACATTAATGCTTGGTGTTTGGGATGATGTTGCACGTTCTACCAAAGATGCCACCAATGCAAGATTATATAAGAAGATTTCGTTGCCTGCAGGCAAGTATTTTTTTGGGGCAAATTATGAAACTTTATACAAGATGTCCAATGTATATATTTTTGCTTCAACATCCATACCAAATACAACTGATGTAGAGTCAGTCTCTATAGCTTACCATAATATTAGCGGTGATAAAAATGATGGCTCTGTATATGGTATTGAATTTACAGTTACCGAACAAACAGATATTTATCTTGGTTGGGTTGGGGATTTGACTACAGCTACCCGACAAGAATTCAGGGTTAAAGAAATAGTTTTGCTACAAGTATTATCAAGTGTCGGTTATAACCCTGCCAATGCAGTTTCTGCACCTGATTCATCGGATATTCTTATAAAAATGACCGAATTTGCCCGCGTTTACAATACAAGTGGGGCATATAAACTAACACCCGGGTATGAAGGCTATATTGAAGGTGTGTCAGGACAAAACATAGAACTTGGGGTAATTGATTTTGATAAGTCCAAATACAAAAAAGTATACGTAAACACGGCCAATGCTAAAACAGTTGCCAAAAGTGCCTCATACAATTTATACCTGGATTCGGAAACAACACCTTTTGCAACTATCCCTGCTGTTAAAACCTCCGGTGCATATGATTTTGTAAAAGCTGAAAGTGCTATCGGTCAAATTGACGGGATTCATAAGGTGACATTGAAATTCAACAACCATACTTCCTCACTTTTATCAGCCGGATTCTCAAATGAAAACCTTACCTCTGTGAATAAAATTAAGCTTAAAGACTTATGCAAGGTTTATTCAACAAATAATAGAATTATTGTTGAAGGATTAAACATAAACAACGTTGCAGTTTATTCAGTTACAGGTTCTTTGATTAACTTTAAAACTGATACCACGGGAAAAACTGAATTTTATGTAAAGAAAGGTGTTTATCTTGTGGTTATTGAAGGTAAGGCAACGAAAATTATAGTATAAAATTGTAAAAAGAATGTCTGAAGTGTCTCTTCAAGAAGAAATAACCTTTGTTTTTAAGGGCATAAAAATCGTTCACTGATAGGGGAGTCTGCAAAATAAACCGGTTGATAAAAAAATGACAATTTGATAAATGAACAAGACACGTTTAATGCTACTAATTGTTGGATTTAGTTATACTATTTTGGCACAAAATCCTGATACATTAGATCCTGAAAAACCGACTAAACTATCTAGAATTTACTAACTTAAAAAAATATTTCATCACTTGTTTGAAATGCACGATAATTTGATGAAAATGTAACATCGCTTTGCACTTACACATAACTGATGTGCTTTTATAATGTTATATTTCAGTTATTTAAGTGTTTTTTAGTAAATTCTAACTATTTGGACGATCCCACTTCCGGGAGCTTCTTATTACTATCAGCATAGATATTTTAAAGGGACACTTTTTGCTATACTTGAAATTGGTGGAATATATTTAGGGTTAAAAACAAAAATAAATTAAGAAGTTACAGTAGTTCAACTTATTATAATTTTCCAAGAGCAATTGGGCTACAAGCATTCAATGTTGAAAAACTAGCTAATTTTAAGAATCATCTTGAGCAGGTTAAGTTCAGGCATCCAGACTTTCAATATCACGATATTTCAGAGAAGGATTTATATTTAGCCCCTTTTAAAAGAGAAAATATATTAACTCCAATACCAGGAACAATGTTGATATTGGCAAGAATTACACTTGGAACAAATTATTACCTGGGGATCCTGAAGTTTTATTCCCCGCACCTTGTTGCAAAAAGATTTTTTGTTTCTTCTGGCATACCTTGTCAGCTTGCTGTGAGGTGGTTGATTATTAACTTCTTTAAAATAATCTTTAGTCCCTCAGTATTTTTTAATGAACTTTAGAAATCCACGTCCTCTGGGCGTGGTCATGTTTGAGGGGCTATGCCTGTTACTGGATAGAGGAATAATGGAAAAGTGGGATAATAGAAGGGAAAGTATTAAATGCGTTTCCTGGCATTTCATTTCAATATTCCAATATTCCATCATTTCAATTTATGATTGTGAAGCCCTATGGGTTTTAATTAAAGCCACCTTCTTTGAGGGTGGATTCTTTACTATTACTCCATCCGGGAAAATTGTCCATCCATTAACGAAGTTTGTCCATTTTACAAAGCTCAAATACTCCCAATCTTTGTATTGTCAATAATGACAAATAATATTTAAAACAAACTAAAATGGAAAATTTGGTAAAAACAGAATTTAATGTTCCTGCAAAAGAGGAAGTATCAGCAACAAACCAGGAGATTTTTGAAAGTTTAAATAAGGCTTTGGGGTTTGTTCCTAACCTTTATGCAACAATTGCTTATTCAGACAATGGACTGAAACGGTATTTGGATTTTCAAAATGCAAAAACATCCTTGTCAAATAAAGAGAAAGAGGCTGTTAACCTCATTGTTAGCCAGGTAAATGGTTGCGTTTATTGTCAAAGTGCACATACCGTGCTGGGAGAAATGAACGGGTTTAACAAAAAGCAGCTTTTGGATATACGCAAAGGTAAAAGTGAAAATGCCAAACTAAACGCCCTGGTAAAATTGACAAAAGACCTAACCAAAAATAGGGGCAATGCGAGCAGCGATAATGTGGAGGACTTTTTTGCTCACGGTTATACCAAAGAGAACTTGGTTGATTTAATTCTTCAAATTAGCGACAAAACCGCAATGAACTACTTGCACAACCTTACTAAAGTACCTGTAGATTTTCCTATTGCACCAGCCTTATAAGTTACAAATCTAATAAGGGGAAATAGGAATACTTTTATTTCTCCTTATCTTTTACGTTTAATCAAAATGAAAAAATTATAAACTTAAAAAGGAACTTTGGGGTTTTAGGGAAAGCAGAATTGCAGTGAAATTTGAATATGAATACCAGGATGAAAACGGACAATGGTTCAGAACATATGGAAATGAGCTATGGGAATTTAATGAACATGGATTGATGCAAAAACGTTATGCAAGTGTAAACGATGCAAGGATTGAAGAAAGCGAAAGAAAGTTCACCTAATTTTTAATTTTTATGGTACCAAACAACAATTTTACCCTTGTTGATCCACAAACGGGGAATTTAGCATTCACATTATTCTATTTTGAAAAGAACAACCCATTTGATCAGTTACAAAGATTGAATTATTATTCTTTGATTTGGTTGAAAAATGGTGTGGGAACAGCAAAAGCAGATTTCTCTGAATACAGTTTTACAGAAAATGTTTTGTTCTCTTTCTCACCCTATCAACCCTTCTTACTTAAGCTTAACAGTGAGATAAAAGGATGGGCGATCCATTTTCATCCTGATTTCTTTTGCATTCATAAACATCATAAGGAAGTTGCCTGTCATGGCGTATTGTTTAATAATATTTATAATCCGCCTTTTGTACAAATTGATGAAAAAACAACAACGCATTTCGAAACTGTGATCGGACAAATTAAAATCGAGATGCAAAATCCTGCTTTGGCACAATATGAATTGTTAATTTCATATTTAAAAATATTCTTGATTTCTGCATCAAGGTTAAAAACTGAACAGCACTCAAAATTGCATGAAGAAACAGTAGCAAAGGAAGGTCCATTTATTTTGCAAAACCTGAAAAATGCCATTGAGTTGCACTATAAAACTAAACATGCCGCTCGTGATTACGCAGATATTCTGGCTATTACACCTAAAGCATTGACAAAACTAACCAAGATGCATTTCAATAAAACCCTGACGGATTTAATTGCGGAACGCATAATTATTGAAGCCAAAAGGGAACTATATTTAACGAATAAAACGGTAAAGGAAATTGCTTATGAATTAGGCTACAGCGATGAATATTATTTTAGTAGGTTTTTTAAAAAAAATACAGAAGTGGCACCACAGCTTTACAGGGATACAGTTGGTTTTGACAGGGATATTGCCGGGTAGGGCAAATGAAAAGTGAAGGCAAAATCTTGTATAAGGTATGGTAGGTATAGTGTGGTAATTATCAGGGTTTAGCTGCGTTGAGTTCCTTTCAGTCGGTTGTAGCTTGCTTAAATCCGGGTTAAACTGAAATGAGGGTTAATGGGAAAACACCCCGTAATCTGCCACTACGATTTACAGTTAGTCAGAATAATTCAATATGTCCCGCCGAGGGATAAGTATCCATGGTAGCAAAGTAAACCCAACGGTACAATCATCTTTAGAATAATAATTTTTAATCTCGCCAGGGTTACACTATAATAAAATGAAGCAATAAGCAGGTGTGGGGAATGTAACTGGAGTACATCCTGGTTTTCACATTAAATGTAACATAATAAGAGATTAGTAATAGTATTCATGCTTAATAATGGTCAGGGGTTGAAAAATGAATATAACAGGCATAATAACTTTAGCAGATCAACGTTTGGTTAAAACAATTAATTTATAATTATTTGAAACCATCATGGGCATAACCAAAAACCTGTTTTACACAGCAATAGTATCATTTTTTGTATTTGTAAGCTGTAACAGGGAACAAACATCCCAACATACAAATACCATAACCATTGATGCTTCAGGCGATTTCAGCGAAGACTATATTATAAAAAAAGGAAGCACCGCCAAAATAATCCCCTTGGAAACCAATGAAAAAGCATTGCCAAGTAGTATTATGAAGATTTTGTACTACAATGATAAATTTTATATACGCGATGTTTATGGCAAAACCGTTTATGTATTTAACAACCAGGGTAAATTTGTGAATAAACTGAACGGGCAGGGGAAAGGCCCCGGGGAGTATATTTTTATTGCTGATTTTTCAATTGAAGATAACAAGCTCTATATTCTTAATAACGGCCATGATATCATGGCTTATAACCCGGATAATTTCAGTTTTGAAAACCTAGTATTTAAATCAAAAGATAATCAAATCAGTCATATGTATCTTGAAAATGGATATATATATGCCTATAATGCTGGATCAGATAAAATTGGCTCTATGTTGATAAGCATTTACGATCCAGCCAAAGAAAATAAAAAAGATTTATTGAGAAAAAGAATAGGCAATACGAGTGCAAGTGAGGGAGGGGTTTGGATAGATTCAAATGAAGATTTTACTAAAATAATAGGGGGAAAAGGTGCCTTGTTTAACCTCTCCAATGATAATATTATATATTTGTTGGCCAATAACAATGTTACACCGTTGTACGAAATAAATTTTGGGAAATATAACATGCCTTCCTCTGTATTAAACCAATATGACAAAATTAGCGAGTATCGCAGTAATAACAAGGTTAGGAAAATCTTTAGGCAATATCTGGCTAATAATGTTTTGTCAATACTATTCGAAGATTGTGATTATCCTAAAGATATTGCCCGTCAGGGTTATCTTGTATATAACATAAAAAGGAAAGTGACAAGAATGTATGAAAGTATACATCTTGAAGCGCTGAACCAGGATATTGATTTGTTTGGCAATTACCCCGGCGGGTTTATCGGAATTATAAAATCATACAAAATAGTAAACCATCTTGATGAAATAAATATGGCCCTTAAAAAAGGAGAGGCTTTAAGCCCTGAAGACGAATATTTTAAAGACAACTTTACTGAATATTCAAACCCGGTATTGGTGTTATTTAATTTTGATGACCAATAATATCTTTTTGCTTAACATTTAAACCTATAATAATATGTTTTTTATAAAAAAGCAAATGATGGGAACTGATAATAGAAACAATTTGAAATATAAATTTTATACCTGGAACGGAAAAGATAAAACGGCAAGAAATCAACAACTTTCTTTTTATACTAATATAAATGGGAATTTTGAAAACAGTCATTCCATCTCTGAATATAAAAATCAGATTGATTACTGGGAACCATTTAATGATACAATTTATAAATTCACAGATGGGATACTAAGTGATAAAATATGTATTGATTTCGGAAATAAAAAACTATCGCAAAGTTTTTTAAACAAACCTCTTGATGAGAAACTTAATATCCTCCAATCAGAAAATCCTGATGTACGGTTATTAATAAATAATGTGATTGAACCAGATGGTTTTTTATATTTTACATTTATTGGTTTGGAAGGAAAAATTAACTGTGTTTATGATAAAAGTTTAAAAGAATGTTTTCTCTTTGATACGATTAATTCAATTAATAACATAAGGCATACCGGACATTTTAATGCATTGGCAAATGAAAAATATGCATATTCAATATTAAAACTATCGACCAAAGAAGGGACTCTTTTTAAAATTGGTGATTATGATAACCCAGTTATTGTGTTGTATAGAATTAAATAAACATGAAAAGAAAATACTTGATAATTATAATTATTCTTGTAATTTTCAATGTTACCTTGTTGGTAAAAGTTAATTATAACAAGTTAGCACCAAGCACAAAGTAAGTTATCGTTTAAAAAGAGTATCTTAAAAAATGATTCGATTAAGACCAGCACAACAGGATGATTTAGAACAGATAGTTCAAATAGAGTTGAGTAACCCAGAGTTTATTGCACCCGATGACTTGGATACTCATGAAAGGCAATTCGACAACGATAACAACAGATATTTTATAGTTTATAAAGTTTCGGATTCAAAAATACTTGGATTTGTGCTGCTTAGTGGATTAGAAAATAAAAATGATTCGATTGAATTTCGACGCATTGTAATAGATGATAAAAACAATGGATATGGTCAAGCTACTATAAAACTAATAATTGAGTACTGTTTTAAAGAATTACGCGCCAATAGATTGTGGCTTGATGTGCTTAGTACAAATCATAGAGCAATTCATGTATATCAAAAGAATGGATTTAGAAAAGAGGGATTACTTCGTGATTGCTCTAAACATGCGAATGGCTATCATTCATTGATAATAATGTCAATTTTAGCATCTGATTATTCTCCTGAGTATAGAATAATTCGAGCATCATCCAAAACTGAACTTGATATTGTAAAATTTATGTTTAAAGAATATCAAAATGAGATTGCCGCTGATTTGTGTTTTCAGAGTTTTGAGCAGGAACTTGATACATTACCTGGTAAATACTCATACCCGGATGGAGAGTTGTTATTAATCAGAGATTTACGAGAAGATTTATTTGTGGGTTGTGTTGGTTTGAGGCCTATTGATGAATATATTTGCGAAATGAAAAGATTGTATGTAAAACCAAGCCATCGTTCAAAAAAATATGGACTAGTGTTGACTAATTCGATTTTAGCAACGGCAAAACAATTGGGTTACAAAGAAATATGGCTTGACACACTTGACAAACTGAAGG
>JBNLCS010000604.1:0-5562 GCA_050303935.1 Bacteroidales bacterium | reverse complement strand
TCAAGGATTTTACAAGCGAAGAATGGGAAAAAGTTTTAAATGCCAAAAACGAGCTGGAAAACTTAGAAGAAGTAGCCCTTTCGCAAATAATTGAACTATTGGATGTAGATAAAATAATAAAACTTCAAAACACTGGAGATTTAATTTATCCAGGAGCAGAAAGATTTTACGGACACGGTATGATCGTTGATTATGACATTGACAAAATACAAATTCGTACCGGTTGGTTGTTGGAAGAAATAACATTTCACAACTTTGGCTTTAGCCTTATCCATGACAGAGATGAGAAACTATTGGGACATATTAAAAACACTTATAAGGAATATCTTACGCAAGCATATATAAAAAAGCTTGAAAAAATGCCCCCAGAAGATTTACGAAAGGAAATGAAAGAGCTATCAATTAAAAAAGCGAAAGAATGGTGGTTAACGGAAAGTAATGAATGGAGCAGGTTACAAGGTATAATTGATGCTTTAAACAGTGATGATTCCCGACGTCAGATCCTGGCGTTACAGTATCTTAAATCGGGTGAAAGCAAATGTAAAGGATTAACTATTGAAACATATTTAGACGAATTAAAAAGTCGGATCACATATTTATCAAAAAGTAAAATAAAGAGAATTTCTGAACAGGCAATCTTTATTCTTAATGATACCGATTTCGAGTTTATTAGGATTAAGAGCAGATAATTTAAGTTTTATTTGTACTTTTAACTATAAAAAATTTATACGTATTATGATTAGCAAGGGATTTCTAAAAAATATATTCTTCGCACTTTTACTTTTTATTATCACAAAACCTTCATTTTCTCAAGAAGTGATTGTTAAGGAAATCGAATTTAAACTTGATTACATAAGTGAAAACTCATATGAAAACGAGTATTTTATTACCTTAAAATTAACAAAAGGGCTCAGTTATGTCTTCAAGGTTTTGAACCATATTGATGATTATGCAGGTGAAGCAATCGTGGAATTATTGGACGGGGATAATCTAGTTTCAACAAATTATGTGGGAGAAAAATATTATGAACAATGTATGTTTCAATGTAATAAAACTGGTTTTTATGATGTATTGATACGCTTTAAAGATAATAAGTTGGGCAATTCCAAAATAGATATTTTTATGAAACAATAATAGTTGCAAAAGAAATAATTTAAAAAGGGAGATTGGTCAATCTCCCTTTTTTGTTATATCCTGTTCTGTTCCATTTTCAACTTCCGAAGGAGCAATTGCCATGTCAATTTTTGTAAGTAACACTTTCTGCTCTATAGGTTTTTTTATGTAATCAACAGCCCCCCTGGACAATGCATCAATAAACACATCTATTTCCCGAAGGGCAGACACCATAATAACAGGTATCTTATGAGTTTTCTCATTTGCTTTAATACGCTCTAAGATTTCAATACCATTCATATCAGGTATCATAATATCTAGTAGTATTAAATCAGGAAGCTCATCTTCAACCTTCTCAAGCGCCTCCTTACCTGATGATGCAGTAATTGTTTTATAACCAGCATCTTCTAATATCGCTTCCATCAAATACAAATTCGGAAACAAATCATCTACGACCAATACGGTATATTGATTTTTATCCATCTAACTACAATCTTGATCTTTATATAAATGTATTAGTTTTTATTTACAATTCCCAGTATTTCAACTTATTTTTTAAAATCAACTACAAAAAAAACATCCAATTATTCAAGTAACTTCGGATACTTTACCCTTACATCAATTTCTTTATTATGGTAAACCCAGCAAACAGCATCACATTCATCAGTAACCCTTTTTAACATAAAATCAGTACTGTTAATTACAAAAAAATATTTATCATTTGCCGGGTATCTTGCTTTAACAGCATATTGTTTCCCTACTTCCACTTCTATATAAAAAACAGTACTAAAACTTGTATCTATCATTAAAACATTATTGTCCTCTATTTTCCCCTCGTATAATGTAAATGGCACCCCCTCATTTGTATAGTCTTCAGAAAACAATACAGAAATATCACCAATTTCTGGTTTCTCTTCATAACATTCGCCACATTCAACTAAAAGTGTAAAGAATTTTTCCTGACACGATATAAGCAAACTGATAAAAAAAACCAAACCAGTTAAAATCAGAATTAATTTTCTTTTTAAAACTACCATGCTACATATTTTTCTTTAACAAAGTTTTTTATATAAATAAAATCAAACCCGATTGAAATTGAATACCGGGATTTTGCAAACTCAGGAATTTTCAAATTCAAATACTGGTAAGCAAACGATGAATTAAAAAATCCTTTCCTGTAATATATGCCAACTGCAGGAGAAAACACAAACTTTCCTTTGGGATTTCTTTCCAACGCTTTATACTTTCCGTACGTAAAAGCTTCCTGAATTTGTAACCGGATTCCTAATTTAGTGATATTCGTAATTTCGAAAACCTCAAAATCCTTAAATAAATCAAATCCAATTAGTGATCTGTTTTCATACAATTGGAGGTAAATATCATTATCCCGTTCAATTACCGGAGAAAATCCAAATCTCTTATACCATGTTAAGCCTATTCCAAAATTCTTGGTCGATTCAGACAATCCCGCACTAATATTATATAAAGCATCTCTGGAAGAAAAATTAATACTATTGGTAATGTAAATTTTGTCAAAATAGAAACCCTTGGTATTTTTTACTCCTAATCCTTTTAAATAATTTTTGGTATCATAATGATTATATTTGTCAGCAAGATTTACAAGGTTTAAACCTTTATTAATTGATATAGTATAGTTAGCCCCATGATCAATTAACAACTCAACCACATCCTTGTGTCCGTTTTTTACAGCATAACAAATTGCGGTTTGATTATAATCATTCATAATTTCCGTATCAGCGCCATAACTTAACAATAGTTTCACTACATCAACCTGACCTTGCTGGGAAGCTGCCATTAAAGGTGTAAATCCGTTATTATCCTTTGATTCAAGTTCAGCTCCATATTGAAGTAACAATTCACAAATGTCAGTATATCCAAAATAGGCAGCCAGTATTAAAGGGGAAGATCCATCCTTGGTTTTATGTTCGGTAGTATCTTCATAAAAAAGCAACATTTCTGTGAAATAATAATTTCCATTCGTAACCGCATAATGCATGGCAGTGTTTCCTTTAAAATCCTCTTGTGCCAAATTGGCTTTATTCAAAATAAGTAATTCCCCTATTTCAATCAATTCTTGTTCAGCGGCTTCCATCAAAGGGGTTTTTCCATCGTAGGGAGTTTTATTTACATCTGCACCATGAACAACCAACATTCTGGCAACATCATAATTTGTAAAAATAACAGAAAACATGAGAGCTGAAACCCCTTCATACGTAGCAGCATCAACATCTGCCCCTTGTCCCAAAAGCTTTTGAACAGCTACAGTATCCCCATTTTCAACTTCCTCTAAAAGTTTTTGGTTCAAAGCAATACGTTGTTCATAAGACAGATAATTATCTTGTTGGGAAAAAACAGTAATACTTAATAAAATTAATACGCCAATAAACAATTTTAACTTCATGTAGTAAACTTTAAATTTTAACCTGAACAATTCTTGTGCCGTAATTCAACAATTTTCGGACAAATTAATGAATATAAATGTATTTTATAAATTTTTATAATTTACTTTATGGCAGGGTAAAATATTTATTACTTTTAATTTTCAAAGAAACTGACCATTCTATATGAAAAACACTCATAAACGATTTGGTACTGCACCTGTTTTTTTTACTGCAATTTCAACTATTCTTGGTGCCATACTCTTTTTACGGTTTGGAATGGCTGTTGGAAATATAGGTTTCGGTGGCGTACTTTTTATTATTATACTTGGGCACATGGTTACCATACCAACCGCTCTTGCAATTTCAGAAATTGCTACTAACCAGAAAGTTGAAGGAGGTGGCGAGTATTTCATAATATCCCGTTCTTTCGGATTGAACATCGGGGCCACCATTGGGATATCCCTATATTTGTCACAAGCCATTAGTGTTGCATTTTATGTAATTGCATTCACCGAAACATTCGAACCACTGTTTAATATTATAAATACGGGGAGGGAAACCGAAATTCCCAGGCAAATAATCAGTGTACCGGTAATGCTTGGATTATCCGTTCTTATTTTGAAAAAAGGGGCTAATATTGGCGTTAAAGCTTTATACATAATTATTGGCATACTATTTATTTCACTTTTTTTATTCTTTATCGGACAAACCGAATACCTTGAGAGTGGTGCATACAGAATTAACAACGAATGGTTTAGAAACAAAGGTGAATTTTTCACGACCTTTGCCATATGTTTCCCTGCATTTACAGGAATGACTGCTGGTGTTGGATTAAGCGGTGACTTAAAAAACCCGTCCAGATCAATTCCAATAGGCACGGTTGCAGCAACCATTATAGGAGCATTAATTTATGTTGCCATAGCTTGGAAACTAAATATTTCAGCAAGTCCGGAAGATTTAACCAACAATCAGCTTATTTTAGCCCAGGTTGCTTTGTATGGTACCATTTTTATACCTCTTGGATTGGCTGCTTCCACCATGTCATCCGCGTTGGGAAGCATACTTGTTGCCCCAAGGACTTTACATGCACTTGCTTCGGACTTCTCTTTTCCCTCAAAAAAATTAAACCGGTTTCTAAAAAAAGAAAACAAAAACCTTGAGCCATATAATGCGACCTTAATATCATGCGCCATATCATTACTTTTTGTTATTACAGGAAACGTTGACAGTGTTGCTAAAATTATTTCGATGTTTTTCATGATCACGTACGGCTCAATTTGTCTGATATCAGTACTTTATCATTTTAGCGCCGATCCTTCTTACCGGCCAGCGTTTAAGTCAAGATGGTATATATCATTAATAGGCTTTATATTAAGCATATGGTTGATGTTTACTATAACAGAAATACCTGTTACAATATTTTCACTTGTAATTATTATTGGTATATATTTAGTCATAAGCTATACCCACAAATCCAGACAAGGCATGCAGTCGATTTTTGAAGGGGCTTTTTTCCAACTAAGCAGAAGCTTACAGGTATATCTTCAAAAAACTAAAAGGGCAAATGAAAAAAAGAAATGGCGCCCAAGTGTTGTTTGTGTTAGCGAAGATTCTTTTGATCGTACAAAAGCCTTTCAACTTATGCTATGGATTTCCTACAAACATGGTTTTGGAACATATATTCACTTAATAAAGGACTATTTTTCAAGGGCAAATCAAGAGAAGGCCGAAGAATTATTGAAAAAATTGATCCTAAGGAGCGATGGGAGCAAAAGTAACTTATATATAGATACACTAATTTCACCATCATACACTTCAGCTGTTGCACAGATTGTTCAACTTCCCGGAATTTCCGGAATGGAAAATAATATGATCCTATTTGAATTTGATAAAGAAAATCCCAGGAACCTGGAGCTTATAACTGATAATTTTGCGTTAGCAAATGCTGCTGGTATTGATGTTTGTATACTTGGAGCCACTTACAAAGAAATTTTTTTTAAAGGGGGCATACATATATGGATAACGAACCGGGATTTTGAAAACACCA
>JBNLCS010000603.1:0-6981 GCA_050303935.1 Bacteroidales bacterium | reverse complement strand
GAAGCTGTGCATTGGATAGCAGGGTTAAGGAAAAATTACTTCAGGATGTTCCGGAAATAAAAGATGTGGCTATGTTTAATCCATTTGGTATGGACATAAACAAAGGGGACGAAAGTTACTTTTATGAAAATTGCTATTTAACAGACACATCGATATTTAACGTTTTTTCAATTGAAATTATCTCGGGTGATAAGAATGTAATAAACAATTCAAAACATCTTTTAATTTCAGAAAACATGGCATTGAAAATTTTTAATTCAACAGATGTTGTTGGAAAAGAAGTTTTAGTAGCCCATAGTTATCGATGCACGATTGGTGGAGTGTTTAAAAACATGCCCTCTAATTCAAGCATACAACCCGAACTTATAGCAAACCATAAGGATATAAATTTCACGAATACATGGTGTTCAGAACATGGATGTTGTTACATGTACCGAATGTTTGCTTTGTTATATCCAGGAGTTTCAAAAAAGAAAGTGGAATCTAAAATTATCAACCCTTTTGTGTTTAACCCGTCATATCCAAATAATTTAGCATTGGAGCATCTTGGTAACATTTATTTATATAGTGACATTCGACAATCCTGGCTTCCTGAAGGTAATTTGAATATGTTAAGAATATTTTTGGCAATTGCACTTGTTATATTAATTATTGCCAGTATTAATCACGTTAATATAACACTGTCCCGATTTGAAAATCGATATAAAGAAGCTGGAATTAAAAAAACCATTGGTGCATCCAAATCAAAACTAATTACCCCCTTACTTACTGAATCTATATTAATTACTATATTTTCAATGTTTCTCTCCTTATTAATCCTACATTATCTGTCTTCGTCATTTGAATCACTCATAAATAAAAAAATAAATTTTGAGTTTCTTTTTCAATGGAATAATTTATTAATTATCTTTTTTGCATCACTTGCACTTGGGGTCATATCTGGACTGTGGCCATCCATAAAATTTGCAGGATTTTCAACCATCAAAGTTATATCGGGGAAAAGTAGTATTTTTTTAAATAAAACAGTATCAAGAAATTTTTTAACGGTTTTTCAATACACTATTTCTATTGCAATGATCGCTTCACTGTTAATAATGTTTAAACAACTTCATTTTATAAAAAATAAAAACCTTGGATTTAATGATGAAAACCTGATAAAGCTTGATGTTAGTTATAACGACGGGAAAGGGGATGTTTTTATTCAGGAGCTTACAAAAAACCACAATATCATAAGCGTTTCCAAATCCAATGGTATTCCGGGAAATGTTTGCTGTGCACAAAACATAGACAATATAGGTACAGGTAATATCGATGTAATTACTGGCGATTCATTATATATCGCTACCCATGGAATTTCTATCCTTGAAGGGAATAACTTTACAGGATTAAGCAATAAAAATGTATGCTTGATAAACAAGGCCACAATGCGGAAATATCGTTGGAAAACCTGGGAAGACAAAAAAGTTGATGATGCACAAATAATTGGTGTATTTGATGATTTTCATTACCAATCTATGCACAATGTTATTGAACCATTATGTATAAAACCTCTTTACGATAATAACTGGTGGAGGCTAAGTGTAAGAATCTCTGGAAACGATTTACCTGGAACCATTAAATTTATCAGGGAAACATGGAGTAAGATCTTACCTGATTATCGTTTTAACTATGAATTTTTTGATACATGGTTTGACACCATGTACAAAGACGAAGAAAGACTGGCAAAGCTAATATCATCTTTTGCTGTTTTGGCGATCATAATTTCTTGCCTGGGGATTCTCGGGTTATCAATTTTTACCACAGAAAGAAGAATAAAAGAAATAGGGGTGCGAAAAGTAAATGGTGCCAACATTGCTCAAATACTTTCAATGTTAAATATTGATTTAATAAAATGGATATTGCTTGGATATATTCTAGCTTGTCCGTTAGCATGGTTTGCCATGAATAAATGGCTTGACCTTTTTGCATACCGGACAATGCTAAGTTGGTGGATCTTTGTGTTTGCCGGATTAATTGCTTCAGTTGTTGCTTTAATTACCATTTCAGTGCAATCATGGCATGCAGCTGTTAAAAACCCAGTTGAAAGTTTACGATATGAATAACATATATAAAATATAAATTGTATGAGGCGCTTCTGGAGATTCTATTTTTTAAGAGTGGTCTTGGTTTTAGTAGCCATTGAATTAATTATCTTCGCCTGGCTTCAATATAGTAACAAAAGACCAGTTGCAAATGATGATTCCGCTAGTGTTTATCAACGGCATGAGGTAAAGGTTGATTTATTGAACAATGACACCGATAAAGACGAAGAGGATACCCTAAGGGTTAAGTTTGTTGATAAACCTCAACATGGTAGAGTCAACAAAATAACAGAACGCAGCGTCACGTATTTTCCTGATTATGAATTTGTAGGTATAGATAGTTTTAAATATACCATTAGCGATGGTACTAAAGAATCGAAAAATGCTTACATAAAAATAGAAATAAAAAAGAACAATGCCCCTGTTCCAACCAACGATGAATATTTCATTTTTCCGTGGGGAACTGCTAACTTGCCTGTTTTACAAAATGACAGGGATGATGAAGGTGATTCAATTCTTATAGCAGGTTTTGATAAAACCTTATATGGCGATATTAAAAAAGCAGGAAATACACTGCAGTATGTACCTGTCAATAGTTTATCAGTAGTTGATAGTTTTCAATACACCATTTCGGATGGTGTAACAGAATCAGAAAAAGCAACTGTTAAGATTAACATTAAATCAATTAAAAACAGTAGATTTTGTAAAACACCCTATTATAGCGATCTTAAGAATTATGAGCAATATGACGTTTCAAAATGGGATATTTCAAGTATATCAGGAAATCCGGCATTATGCATAAACACTTCCTCTTATGATGGTTTAAGTGGGAATAGGTGTGGGGCATATAACTTGATTAAAAACAGGGTATTCAACAAAAGTTTTGATATCCAGGTGCGGGTTAAAAGTACTGAGGACCTAAAAGAAAATATTGCAGCCGATTATGCTGTATATTTTGCTTATATGAATGAATTTAATTACTGCTATGCTTCTTTCTGTTCAAACGAAGAAGGGGACGGGTTTACAGGATTATATAAAGTTATAGATGGTGCACGCCAAACTGTGACTTTTAAAGGAACTGCATTCAGAGATAATGATTATCATAAATTAAGGATTAAAAGGACGGGTAAGGAAATTATTATGTATATTGATGGAAAAGAACATTGCAGGGCAAGTGATGAAGCATTTGCAAAAACAGGTCAGATAGGAATAGGGTCATATAATGACATGGCTTGCTTTGATGATATCAGCATTACAGGTGCTTATATCACAAAATAATTGTAAAATATATTTACATGAAAATGTATAAGAAATTGACAAAGACGAATAACACCAATCTTTATTCAACTGTTAAACAGATCTTTAGATATTTTGGCATAAGATTGGATATAATTCAAATCTTTATTGTACTTGCCCATAAAATTAATTTGTGAGCATTATGTTGGGGATCTGTAAAATATGGAGGTCCCCAACCTCTTATGAAATGGTTAAGATGATCGAATATGAATAAGAATAAAAACGAAAATATAACAAAATAGATTATGATAAACACAATAAATCTTTCAAAAGTATTCCGCACTGAAGAAGTGGAAACAACAGCTCTGAACAAAGTCAATTTTAAGGTTGATAAGGGTGAATTTGTAGCAGTTATGGGACCTTCTGGTTGTGGCAAATCAACGTTGTTAAATATAATTGGTTTACTTGATAATCCATCTGAAGGACAATATTATTTTGACGATGTTGAGGTATCGCGTTTTAAAGAAAGTAAACGTACTAACCTGCGTAAGGGAAATATTGGTTTTGTTTTTCAAAGTTTTAACCTGATTGATGAATTAAATGTATTTGAAAATGTAGAATTACCACTGATATATCTGAAGCAAAAGTACAACGAACGAAAAGAAAAAGTAAATGCTATACTTGAGCGAATGAAAATCGGTCACCGTAAAAAACATTTTCCACAACAGCTTTCAGGAGGACAACAGCAACGTGTAGCTATAGCACGGGCCGTTGTAGCAAACCCAAAACTGATACTTGCTGATGAGCCTACAGGTAACCTTGATAGTAAACATGGTTTGGAGGTAATGAACCTTTTAAAAGAACTCAACCGTGAAGGAACAACCATTGTGATGGTAACCCACAGTAAACGGGATTCTGAATTTGCGCATCGCACCGTTAATATGTTGGATGGACAGGTGGTGATGGAAAAAGTTAGCCAGATGTTAATATGATCTTTATAATTAAATAATTACAACGAAAATCTTTTAGTTCTAATCTGAAACAAAAGTAATCATAGCCATTACCATAATTACCATAGGATCAAAATAAGATATATTGTGATTTAATACGAAAACTTATCCACTAAAATAAGATATCAAAAATGAAAAATTTAAACTTCGCATAAACGAATGAGATTCTTAATTATTGGAAATATTTTTCGCCGAATAAAGAAAAACGGAATATACACAATAATAAATATTGTTGGTCTATCTTTTGGTTTTACATGTGCCCTTTTAATATTTTTACATGTAAGCAAAGAAAACTCTTATAATAGCGCCATTCCTGAAAATGACCGTGTTTTCCATCTTCTTCAAAAAAGCCCGGCTTCACCACTTGGCAATACTTCCATAAGTTATGCCATCCCCCCAATGTTGGCAGAAAATTTCCCGGAGATTGAGTATTTTGCCCGTACTGAAAATTATAGCTCATTTAGTAATTGTATTTTTTCATACCAGCCAATAGATGGTGATCCGGCAAAAGTTTTTAACGAAACCAGCTTTTTCCTGGCCGATAAGGATTTGTTCAACATCATTCAATATCCATTTCTTGAAGGTTCCAGGGAAAATGCTTTAAATGGTCCAACCTCAATTGTTCTATCAAAAAACACGGCAGCAAGATATTTTGGTGATCAACCGGCCTTGGGAAAAATACTGGTATTTAACAATGATAAACCATATAAAGTTACCGGTGTAGTGGATTTTCCGGATTATACTACTTTTCGGTTTTCGATGCTTGCCCCGATATCCTCATTACGTACAGCAGAAAAACTCTCCGGATGGGATAGCAATGGAGAACCTTTTTTTAAATTAAGTAAAAACACCAATTATACCATGTTCAATGCCAAATTGAAAAATTTCATTGGTGAGCAAGGGTTTGAACACATTAAAAACCCAGAACAAATTTCTCTTTCGTTATTACCAATTACCGAAAGAAGATTATATTATAATAAAAACCCACTCCTGCTATTGGTTTTTATTGCCATTGTAGTTCTTATTGTTAGCTTATTAAACTATATCAATATGTCATCATCGCTTGTACAAAAAAGAAAATCAGAAATAGCGATGAAAAAAATATCAGGAGCAGGCCGTATGGAAATAGGACAACAATTCCTGATAGAAACATTTCTTATCAGTTTTATTGCATTAATAGTTGGAGGTACATTGACAGTGTTGGGCACACAAATATTCAGAAACATCGTAGGGTCTGATGTTCAACCATTTCTAGAACAACACATATGGTTTTGTTTGGCCGGGAGCATAGCTCTCTGGATATTTTCTGCCTTGCTGGCAAGTATTTATCCTGCATTGATTTTAACAGGTATTAATCCTTTGGTGCTTTTTAATAAAGTTGATACGATAGCCAAAGGAAAAGGTAGTAAAAATGTTCTTATCACATTTCAATTTGTTATTTCTATCCTGTTGGTCATTTTTACGCTAATGATTAACCGACAATATAAATTCATGGCCAATCTGCCGTTAGGTTTTAACAATAAGCTGGTAATGCAAATACCATTCACAGACCAGTTAAAAGAAAATTACACACATTTAAAAAATGAACTAAAACAACTATCAGGTGTAAAAAATATATGTTCAGCTTCTTCTATGCCGGTTGGTGTTCCAAATCATTCTTATGTTGCGTGGACTGACAGTATGGATAATAAACATGAAGACTCTTTTGGGTTTGCCATTGTTTCTGATGGTTATACCCAAACGTTTGGAATGTCAATGATAAAAGGGAACGAGTTTGAACAAGACAGAACAGATGAGTTACAAGGGATTATTATAAATGAAACAGCAGCCAACATTTTAGGGTATGAAAATCCCATAGGTAAACAAGTATACTTTTGGGGCAAAGAAAATACAGTGATCGGCGTTGTTAAAGATTTTCAAAATAATTACATATTTAATAAAATAAAACCCATGGTTATGTCCGCACATCCCGATAATCAAGGGTTTACAAAATTTTTATTTATTAGTCTTCGTAATGAAAATATTATTAACACAATTAAACAGGTTGAATCAACCGTACAGAAAATAACTCCTGATGTTCCCTTTGAATATAGCTTTATTAATGATGGGGTACTGGGGTATATCAACGAAATTAAAGAAATAAATAAAGCTTTTCAATTTGCAAGCGTTATAGCCATATTTTTGGCAATAATCGGGTTAATAGCACTCACGTATCATTCAACACGAGTGAGAATAAAAGAAATTGGAGTAAGAAAAGTTAACGGGGCTCACGTTTGGGAGATTGTAGGCCTGTTAAACAAATCAGTGATTAAAAATTTGATATTGGCACTAATAATTGCGACCCCAATCGCATGGATTATATTGTATCAATTGCTTCTTGGCATATACAACAGGACCAATATAGCCTGGTGGGTATTTGCTGTATCTGGTGGGGTGGTTTGTTTAATTGCCCTTTTTACGGTAAGCTGGCAATGCTGGCAGGCAGCCCGAAGGAATCCGGTGGAAGCTTTACGTTATGAATAAAATTGAGAATTATGTTTAAAATGTATTTAACAACCGCCTTACGCAGTTTTAAAAGAAAACCTGTATACACTTTTATAAACTTGTTGGGTATAGTCCTGGCAATGGCCAGTGTAATATGTATTTTTACCTGG
>JBNLCS010000602.1:0-8362 GCA_050303935.1 Bacteroidales bacterium | reverse complement strand
TATTGGGTGTTATGCTGTCAAGGCCAAAATATTTCCTGATCATATCTCGTAACTGTACCATAATTCTATCATTATAATTACCTGTTGGCGCAAGGTTTGGAATATAAACCAACTCTTTAACCCTGGCTTTTTGAAAATTCCGGAGCCAGATAAATTCGCTGTCTGGAAAGGCTTCAAGGGATTCAGGGATATATTTAAAATTTTTGAAATAAGCTGGTAAAATTATTGGAATGTTCTTATAATTTCCTAATGTTATCATTATACGTGGCAACACATCAGTAAACCAATGGAAATAATTTTGGCTCCAGGCATCGGTAAGCCAGATTGCCTGTTTTATTGAAATCGTTTGTTTTCGGAAATTTTGAATATATGATTTAAAATTTTGATTGTGGTCAACCCGTGTTTCAATTTCTTGAATCTTTCTATTTTTTTTCAGAATAATCTGTTGTGGCAAGGTTGTAACATTTTCAAAAAAATGTGTTGCATATTCAGGAATAATACGGTTTTTTTCATGACTGAATATGTGCTTATCTGCCGGGGAAAGATTTTTTGGATCTTTTCGTTGAACAAAATGTTTGTCTATAACAACCATATTGTTTTTTATATAGGGCTGTGAACTAGTTTCCAACCGTATATTTTTTTATGTAATAAAATAATTTTTTGGTTTTACTAGTAGATCTGCTTTTTTCGATAGATGACGCTTTTTTCTGTTTCTGTTTCTGTGCCTTAATAAGACAATTTAGTGGCATGTCATAAACAAAGAGTTGCAAGAGTTCTTTTTGAAGGTATAATAACCGGTTGTATTCATCCGGGTGTTTATCGAGGTATATTATTTTTTCAAGTGCTTCTTCAATGGATGTTATCCAGCAAGATTTTGGCAATAATTGACTGTGATAAACATCATTAGGATCCATTAAAACAAGGGTGCCTGTTGAAATGGCTTCAATAATTGAATTTCCCCTTATACACCTTCCACCAACTTTTACGAAGTATTTGGCATCATATATTTCAGTCAGGTTTTTATCAATCCTTTGTTGATGTAACCGAATTGGATGACCACTTTTTGTTAACGGATAAAAAGTTGGAACAGATTTTACCGGCCTTTCTTCGGTTGTGTTTATTTCTGCATAAATGCCCCTATTTTCAGGTGTTCGATTTAATTTATTAAACATGATTTGTTGCAGGGTATTTTTTTGAAGAAAGGTATACGGAAAATCAATAACGCCATTAAATATTTCTGATATCCCCCTTATATTCTGGTTGAATGAGATGTCGTATCCGAAATAATTTTTGTCAATAAAATGATTGGCTTCACCAGTCATATAGCACCAGAGTGTAAAAGGGGACTTTGTAACTACCTTTGTGGGTATTGAAATATTTATAGATATTACAATATTGTATTGTTCCCAGTCTATTTCATGGTGTGAAACAGAAAATTGCCCATGATGCATTTTTGAACCGGGCTGTAAAAATTTACTGTGCTCATGAGCTATGTTATAAATGCTATTGTTTTTAAGTTGTCTCAGGAAGGCATGTCGTTTAGCTGGAAGTATTTCTTTCCATAATTGACATTCGGTTGAATAATCTTCTTTTATAATATAAAAATCGCAATCAAAATCTGTAAGCAATCCAATGGGACCAACCCTCATGATGGATGAAAAAAGTAATTCTTCAGGGGAGAGATCATTATTGCCAATGTAAAGATCCTGGTAAACATCTTGCTTTACCAAGGCTATTTTTAGTTTTTCCAGTGACAAATTTTCTTAATTTAAAATGTAAGTGTAATGCATTTTCAGACGTGATCTCCCTTGGCAAATCTCATTTAATTATTAGTCCAATGAACGATTCCGGTTCCTGTAAAATGGCCAAAAGAAGTAATATCAAGCTTTGGTTTTGAAATATTACGCCAAACTTGCGGTATGGCTTTTATATCATCCCAAATCATTAATGGGGAATTTTCAAATTCAGTACTTAAAAAGTTTTCAATAAATTTTTTCTCAGTTATTACATCTTTTACCGCATCGATAAATATTAGATCGGCTTTATTAAAAATATCTATTTGCGATAAATAAAACTGATTATCGGATAAATCTCCTATGATTTGTGTAATTTTTCCTGTTGAGAAGTCTTTTTCTTTCATTATATATGGTGACATATCTTTCAAGGGTACTATATCATAGGTATAAATCTTGCTCCCCTCTGGTAAAAATTCTTTCAGTGCAAGGGAACTTGTTCCTAAACTGGTGCCAATTTCAATAATTATTTTAGGTTGCAGGTATTTTACAAATGCAGCCAACAACCTGTAATGGTCACCGGGCCATAAATCCGGATAAAGTCCACCAATTTGTCCATTCGGAAACCGTTCGGTAATGCTATTCATTTTAATTTCCTTTGCAATTTTAAATACCTCAATTGAAGTATCAATTAGAAAATCATCCGGTTTGCCAGGATCATCTTCTGCAGAAAAATTCCATATTTTATATGCAACCCTTGCCTGAACCGGTGATTTTGACACTGGTTCAAGTTTCCATCTTTTCATCAGGAATTGCTTTATACCGTATCTGAGTTTTTTGGGTAATATTTTACTGAATAGCATACAATAAATTCTATTATTTAAAAGGTGATTTGTTCATTTTTTTTTGTGCTTTAGCATATATACTAAATACTTTGTACCTAAAAGGAGAAATTTCGCGAAAGAAATCTTTTCTATTTAAGAAATGTTCCAGTGGTTGTATTTTTTTTATTTCTCCATGATTACTGGCATAATGTGATGCATCATCTAATGTAAAACGTTGAAATTCTGATTTAAAAATCTCAAGGTTTTTATCAGATTCCTGTCCCAGGTAAAGCTCTCCATTTGAGTTTTTCACATGGCTGTAATCATGGTTTTGATGTATCACATGTATTAAAGAACTGGCATCAATAACCGGTATATGTTTTTTTCGGAAATAATATATTATAAAATTATCCCAGGCAATTCTTCCAACTGCAAAGGGCGGAAATTTTTTTATACAATTTCTGGTATATACAAAATAGTCAGAACCACCTCGTCCACTTTTATTATTCACTGTCTTTGCCTGTTTAAATAAAGCATCAAACCAATCTTTTTGGCTAAAATTTATCTTTTCTGTAACATCTAAATTCCAGCGATGGCCTACCATAAGATATTTCTTGAATTTTATATCAAGGCATTTTTTGATAAAATCCGGTGGCAATATAATATCGGCATTGAGGTACACCAGGGTATGGTGTTTTGCCAGTTTGCGCGCTTTTTCAAACGTGGAGTTTAAGTAGGGTGTCCCCAAACTGGTGTAGGTAATGTCATTGTTGTGTTCAATGTTTAGTTCACGGGCAGCTTCTTCAACACCTTCATCCCTGCCGAATAAAATAATTTGTGGCCTGGGTTCGAGCTGCATCCAGCTTTTAATGGCATTGTGCTGAATGGTAGCGATATGTTTATTTGTAAATGGTTTGGGAAGAGAAAAAATGGTGATCATTTTAGAAGTTATCGTTTTTCCAGATTATTTTTTAAATATATTAAAGGGTTTCAATAACAGGTTTCCCAATTTAAAAGATGTGCTGTTTTTATACGATTCTATGATTTTTCGATGTTTTTCATTTTCTTTTTCCAGTTCTTTTGTGTAGTTATATACATGTTCAATAATTTCTTTTTTCTTTAAATAAGGATTAACGCTATAGGTTGTGATAAAATCAAGATGAGTAAGTTTTAAAAACAGGTATTCACTATTTTGTACTTTGTTGTTCATGCCTGAATTCGACTTATTCCATTGGTATATTTCATGAGGTATAAATATGCCTTTTATTTCCATTTCCATAACCCTGTACCAGAAATCGATATCCTGCAGGGTATTCCCCAATTCATGGTGATAACCACCAACTTTTAACCAGGTCTCTTTTTTACATGGGCTGGTACCAAGTAATTTATAACCATTTACTATTTTTTTTGGATCAAGAAAATTTTGTTGATCACAAAAAGCCTTCATATCTACCAAATCTATATTTTGATCTTCAATGGTATGTATCAAATAATTCCCAAATGCAAATCCGGCTTCCGGGTTATTCAAAAAACCTTTCCTGATGTGTTTAATGGCATTGGGGGGTAATATATCATCTGCATCAAGGGGTACAATAATTTCACCATTGGCTTTTTCGAAACCGGTATTGCGGGCGGCAGACAATCCCTTGTTTTCGTTATGGAAATATACATTGTACTTTTTTGACAGTTCTCTGCAAACCGTATTGGTTTTTTCATCGGGCGAAGCATCGTTTACCAATATCACCTCAAAATCCTGATCGGATTGTCCCCTGATGCTTTTAATGGCATTGTAAATTGTTTCGCCTTCATTGTAACAGGTTATTAATATGCTAATGGTATATCTCATTATAGGGTAGCCAGGTATTTATTTTTTCTGTAGGTGAAGCATTTTACAATAAACTTTATTTTGTTGGCCGGTTTATATAATAAAAACATCCTGTTAAAAGGGGGGAATAAGGTCCCCGTTAATAAGACAGGCGAGAACCTTATGATTTTGTGTGGTTTAAATTGCTCCCAATACGATATAATCCATCGGATAAATTGCTCTTCAGGAAAAATTTTTAACCTTTTGTTTTTTAAATAGAGTGAACGGTAACATTTCAAACATCGCACCCATACTGTTGATGACACACTTTCAATCGGGGTTCCTTTTAATAAAAGAGTGAGGGCTGTGGTGTAATGTTCACCTTTGTTACCAAGCATGTTTTTGAACCAAGTTAGCCTGCAATTCAAAGCATCGATGCTTTGTTGTTTTAATTTTTCCACAGAAGTTTGTCCGGGGTGTACCCGGTATTCCAGTAATATTTCACCTATATTCGCCAATTGCGTGACCGGTGCCAGGCGTGTCCATAACTCGAGGTCCTGCGATGTTTTAAAATCTTCATTATAAACCTTTTCAGGATTGTTGAGTATGCTTTTTCTAATAATGGCTGTTGGATGACCTATTGGGTTAATTTTTAGCAAAGCCATCATGATATCAGCATGTTGGGTTGGATGTTTTATTATACCTTTCCTTTCGCCTGTCATTTTAAACCAGGTCCCGCACAAGCCAATTTCAGGATGCTTTTCCATAAAAGCAACTTGTTTGGCCAACCTTTCGGGACAGGCGATGTCATCGGCATCCATTCTGGCAATGTATTTGCCCTGCGCGTGCTCAATGCCCCGGTTTAACGTTTTGGCTATGCCCATTTGCCGGGAATTGAAAAAACACCTTACCCGCCCATCGTCTTGCTTTTTTATAATCTGTGGGCTGCTATCATGGCTTCCGTCATCCATAAGCAGTAACTCAAAATGGGGAAAAGTCTGGTTTAATATGCTGTTGATGCTTTCTTCAAGATATTTAGCAGCATTATAAACCGGCATTATTACTGATACACATATATTGTGTGGATGCGACAATTCCATTTCATTTACGGGGCCATTGCATGTAATAAATCCTGTAAAAGCATATCGGACCGTTTCAATACACCTTTGCCATTGAGATGATAAGGGGTGTTAAAAAATAAACTATCCGGGAAACAATATCTTTGGGGCAGTACAGGTAAAGATATACCGGTATTTACTAGTTGAGTATGAAGCTCATGTATCCTTTTCTTATTTTTTTTGAATGAACTTTCCTGATATACCGGGTAAATTAAAACAGAACGGATCCCATTTTCTTCCAGTTCTCCTGTCGTTTTGTACAGAAATTTCAAAAGTTTTTTGTTTATGGGTGTTGTGATGGCTTTATGTGGTTTAAAATCCTGGTTTGCCATGTCCCAATGGAGAAACACATCACCATGTTTATTGAATGCTTCCCTATCGTAGATGCCAGGGGTTAATCTTTTTTTAGGAATGGGGTTTTTCCAGTTATTTGAACGTATATACTCCATTTTTTCATTTACGTATTCGGAGATGTATTGTACCAAATGGAGTTTTTGAGGGAATGTAACAAATTTCTGTAACTCCGGGTTTACATCCCATACCATGTATAACAATTCTTTGGTGCCATAAGCATATTTTCCGAAAAACAACTGGTATTCAGGGCTTATAACCAGCATATCCCCTTTTTTAAGAAAAGGGACTACCTCATTGATCATAAAGTACAGGCCCAGGCTGCTATGGATGGCCATATTGATCACCGGTTTTTTTAAACCTTCGGACAGGATAACCGAGTTTACACCAAAACTTAAGTTTGATCCTCCAACCAGCACTACTTTTGGGGAAACGGAATTCTTAAGAAGGTTGTATTTGTCAATATGGCTGTAATACAGGGAATGGTGAATGGCATTATATGGTATGGCTTTCATTGCTATAAATAATACTGCCAAGAGCAATACAAATAGGAATAAAATCCGGCAAATAAATTTCTTCAATGTTCCTTTAATTCTTTTTCAGCATTCATATATTTTCGAAGCGAATCTGCCAACAATACCGTAAATTGTTTGGTACCCCACCTGTTAAAATGTGTATAATTATAAAAATACCTCTCGTCATAAGCTATGTCGCATTTTGTAAAATCAATATATACATTTTGCTTAACCAACTTATCTATGACAGAATCAATAGTATGTGGTTTTAGATAATGAAATGTAGAATGATAAACAGGGGCCCTATAAAAATAAATTTCAATATTATTCCTTCTGCATAATTCCATGATTTTGTATATGTACGAAATGCTTTGCTTATCGGGAAAAATATCCCTTTGGGGGGGTGTTTTTAGCGTATCGAATACCAAGTCCATGAACAACGTTCCTTTTGTTTTATCAAAGGGTGAAGTTTCATCTGATTTTCCTGATTTAAAACGATATAGTTTGGAGTATTCTACATAAAAAGAGAACGGAAGATATTTCCAAAATAAAAACTTTATTCTATCCGAATGATCGCGAATGACTTTACTTATGATGGGGTCGTCACTTAAATATGGTAAAAAATCATATTCATGAAATGGATAAGAGAACGTATTTCCTACTGTAGAAAAATCAATCTGAAATACCAGTTTTTTAATCGTGTTGTTTTTTAAAAAACCATGTAATATCAGGTATTGATCGGCTGCTCCGGAACCATCTTTACCCAAATTAATTGCTTTTACCCCCAAATGTTTTTCAATTGTATCTACATCTACCATCAGGAACACCCTTGATGAACCAAGAAAGGCCATATCATAGTTTTCTCCTGTTTTATTGAATGCCCAGTATATTTTATTTTCATTATTTTGAGTAACTTTTTTCTTCAAATAGATGCTGATAGCCCATAAAGTTAAGTACAATAAACACCCAAATAAAAAAAGTCTTCTTAGGTAGCGACGCATAATATGTCTATAGTTTTTACCGAAGTTTTTCCTTTAAGATATTAGCATAAACAGATGTTCATGTATCCTTAAATTCCGGATGCACATGATCAAGATTATCCCCCACCTGATCCATTTTGATGGGATTGCCAGGTATTTTTCTTCCACATTACGGGGTAGATCTGACCTTCGTATTCGTTTTTTATTTTGCGAGGAATCCATTTAATTAGCCTATGATGTCTTATTTAAAATGTTAAAACAAAAAAGAATTACCTGTTACTAAAGATGAATTTTCTAAAAGGGCAAATAGAATAATCAAGTTAAAACTGAAAATAAATAAACTCACTGGGTTCATGAAAACTAATGGAAAATATGATGGCAATACAGGCCAACAGGTAAAGAACCCATCGTAAATATACAGGTAAATGGTTTATATCGGAAGTGTGTTGTTTTTTGCGTTGAAGCCATTCTGTAACCAAAAGTAAAAAGATGATACTATTTGCGGGTTTATTAAGATAGAGAAGGATGGCTCCCGGAGAGGAAATAATTCCTTTGGTCATATTTGACAGATAATGGGCGGCATGTGAGATGTTTTCAGCCCGGAAAAATATCCAAGCAACCAATGTAAAATTGAAGGTTAGCAACATGGCTATCATTTCTTGAAATGAAGGAAAAAATGTTTGTTGAGCCACAATGTTTCTGTATTTTTTACGATTTTTTATAAAAACCACAGGTAAGTAAAACAGACCATGTAAGAAACCCCAACTAACAAAGGTCCAGTTGGCGCCATGCCAAAGACCACTGAGGATAAATGTTATTAATAGATTGATCATTTGCCTGTAAGGTCCATATCTGTTGCCACCAAGGGGGATATATACATAATCTCTGAACCATGTTGACAGACTGATATGCCACCGTTGCCAGAATTCGCTGATATTGCGCGAGAAATAGGGCATAGAGAAGTTGGTCATTAACTGAAAACCAAACAAACGGGCTGTGCCAATGGCTATATCCGAATAGCCTGAAAAATCACAATA
>JBNLCS010000601.1:0-15482 GCA_050303935.1 Bacteroidales bacterium | reverse complement strand
TGAACGTTTGAACCTTAAACCATGAACAACAAGCCACGATCCCCAACCTTCCACATTCAATTTCATCAATACATCAGCACATCAAAAAATTTTCAAATTGACAAATCTTCAAATCTTCAAATTACCTAATTGCCACCCACATGTTCCAAAACATATCATAAATGATGAATATCATCTAAAAAATACATTCAACAGTTAAGCAGTATAGGCAAATAGTTATAAATTTGTAGCTTTTGTAGAAAACATAACAAAACGATAAAAAATAATGTCAGAAAACAAAGGAGTTATCACACAGGTAATTGGTCCTGTAGTCGATGTATCGTTTGAAAAAGCAGGCGCTGAGTTACCAAATATTCACGATGCACTTGAAATTAATAGGGAAAACGCCGACCCGCTTATAGTTGAATGCCAGCAACACATTGGAGAAAGCACAATACGTACCATTGCTATGGATTCAACCGATGGGTTGCGCAGGGGAATGGAAGTTAGGGCTACCGGATCGGCTATAAAAATGCCCATAGGCGATCAGATAAAAGGACGTTTATTAAATGTAGTTGGAAACCCCATTGATGGCATTGGTGAATTAAGCAAAGAAAAAGGTTATGAAATTCATAACAAACCACCTACATACGAAAAATTATCTACTGAAACAGAAGTTCTTTTCACCGGTATTAAAGTAATAGACTTGCTAGAACCATATGCCAAAGGAGGAAAAATCGGATTGTTTGGTGGGGCAGGTGTTGGAAAAACAGTAATCATCATGGAGCTGATCAACAACATCGCTAAACGTTATTCCGGTTTATCTGTGTTTGCGGGAGTAGGGGAGCGTACAAGGGAAGGAAACGACTTACTTCGTGAAATGATAGAATCAGGGGTAATCAAATATGGTGAAGAATTCCAGAAATCGATGGAAGAAGGCAAATGGGAGCTTGACAAAATAGATCGTAAAAAACTGGAAGAATCACAGGCAACCTTAGTATTCGGACAAATGAATGAACCTCCCGGGGCTCGTGCCACGGTGGCATTATCCGGGCTTACTATTGCCGAATCTTTCCGTGATGGTGACGAAAAAAGTGGTGGCCGGGATATACTGTTCTTTGTTGATAATATTTTCCGTTTTACACAGGCCGGATCAGAGGTATCAGCCTTGTTAGGACGTATGCCTTCAGCAGTGGGATATCAGCCTACACTTGCCACGGAAATGGGGTTAATGCAGGAACGCATCACATCAACAAAACATGGTTCCATTACTTCAGTGCAGGCGATTTATGTACCTGCCGATGACCTTACCGACCCTGCACCGGCCACAACATTTGCCCATCTGGATGCTACCACAGTATTGAACCGTAAAATTTCCGCATTAGGAATTTATCCGGCGGTAGACCCACTTGATTCAACATCAAGGATCCTTTCTGAGGAAATTGTTGGGAAAGAACATTACACAACTGCACAAAAAGTAAAAGAAATATTACAACGATATAACGAATTGCAGGACATTATTGCCATTTTAGGTATGGATGAACTCTCAGAAGAAGACAAGCTGGTGGTTCACCGTGCAAGAAGGGTACAGCGTTTCCTTTCTCAACCGTTTCACGTTGCTGAACAATTTACAGGAATACCTGGTGTGCTTGTTTCAATTGAAGATACCATCAAAGGTTTCAACATGATAATGGATGGTGAAGTTGATAAGTATCCTGAAGCAGCTTTCAACCTGGTTGGTACTATTGAAGAGGCTATCGAAAAAGGTGAAAGACTTATTGCAGAGTCAAAAAAATAAAACAAAACGGTACGCACAATTGCATTATGTGTACCTGTTTTTAAATACAATAACCAATGAACCTGGAAATAATAACACCAGACAAAAAATTATTCAAAGGTGAAGTAAAGTCCGTTAAAGTACCCGGAACAAAAGGTGCTTTTATGGTTTTAAATAATCATGCACCAATCATTTCAAACCTGGAAAAGGGTGTGGTTACAGTTATGACAAAGGATATGGAAGAAAAAACCTTTGACATTGTAAGCGGATTGATTGAGGTTAAGAAGAACAACATCATCGTTTTGGCCGAAACAGCCTGATAATGAATAAAAAGCTGTTGAAATACGTTTGCATTTGTGTCTTGGTATTTACCAATACTTATAGCATATTTGCCAAACGAAAGGTATCATTTTTAACCGAGGACGGTGTAAATGTTACAGCCGATTTATATTTCAAGAGTAACAGCTATCCATATATTGTCCTTTTTCACCAGCATAGTTCCAGCAGGGGTGAGTTTAACGAAATAGCAGAACGTTTAACAGAACTCAAATACAATTGCCTGGCAGTTGACCTTAGAAATGGTGAGAGTGAAAACTATGTACAAAATGAGACCGCTTCCTATGCAAGGAACAAGGGGTATATATGTGATTATGCCGAAGCAGGAAAAGATGTGGAAGCGGCCATAAAATATGCTTTTAAGGAAAGTGGTCAGGCTGTGGTACTACTGGGTAGCTTTTATTCAGCAACATTAAGCCTGAAATATTCAATTAATAATGGAAGGGTATCTGCGGTGGTAGCTTTTGAACCAGGTGAGTTTTTAAAACCTGGTTATGTGTTGGAAGAACATATAAAGGACATAGATAAACCGGTATTTATAGCTTCAAAAAATACCAGTATGGAATATATCAAAAAAATGCTTAAATTGGCCGGTTCAAATTATGTAACATATTTCACTCCTTCTAATGAAAAAGGTCCGGGAGGGGCAAAAGCTTTATGGAAGGAAAGTGAAAATAATAAAGAATATTGGTTGGCTTTATTAATGTTTTTTAGTAAATTGTAACTTCGGATAAATAAACAATTAGGTTAAAAAAATGTAATTCAACTGTAAATTGTTTATTGTATAGAAAAAAGAAGGTATGGAACAAAACCTAAAAATAATAACTACGGGGTCAATTATTAAACAAGAAATTGTAAAAACGCTCGATGTAAATATATTACCGAATACCCTGGTCATGGAAATTATGGAACCATTCCCGGGATATCACGGAGCAAACCTGCCGACAGATTCGTTACCCAGATCTGTATTCCTGGCTACAACAAAACTTCATTCTGATGAAGATGTTCTTAGGATTACGGAAAGGATTAACAAATCAGCAAATACCCATTTTATTGCCAACCCGGCTGTGGTGAACATATATAGCGACCAGATACCTAGTATCCGGTTATGGGGGGTAGAAGGGTATGATTTTATTCCCGAATTGCAGGAAGGATACAAAACCGAAGGCATAGAATTCAGAAAAAAAAGAAATCTGAAGGATGTAGCGTTGCTAAAGATCAATAAGTCATTTCATATTGAAGAAATAGAAGAGGGCGTTTACAGGGATGTTGGTACCCCAAAAATGTATTATGTACAAATTCCTTATATTAGCTGGAATTTATTTGAAGAGATTACTAAATACTTGAAAAATAACATTGACAATAAAAATTTTGACGTTGCACAAGGATTATTTTTTCTTGATAAAGTTGTTGATGTTGTACGTGTTTATGGGCAGGAGGTGAGTATAGATTATCTAAAAGCTTTACGTGATAAATATATAACAGAGATAGATAAATTTTACACATAACAGAGAGATACCTATCTACTACTACTATAAAAACTGGAAAATGCTGTGGTTCTTGTAATCACAGCTTTTCTTATGTTAATACGCTGCAATCCTTTATATTTTCTAAAGTCAATCCCTGGGTTATTCCTCCGCCATTTAATACATTTTGCAGATCTTCGCTTTCAATCAGTTTATGTACCGATTTATCAATATTTTGCATGTTTAATGCATATATATCGTTGATAAGGCCTGGATTATCGGCTAACATATGAGCGAGGACCGGCCAGCGCATATTGATGATAGTCCATTGTGCAAGTACGTTTTTGTCAATGTCAAGAAAAGATAAAATGGAGCGTGTGTTATTCAGGCTAAAAGCATTTACAAACCTTTTCATGGCACGTGGATTATCATCAAGCAATGTGATAAAAGGTTTTAAAACATGCTCAGTACGTTCCATTGATTCCGGGGTAGCAAGCTTTAAAACAGCCTCTTCGCGTAAGGCAATCTGATCCAGCATATTTTCCTGTTTGCTGTCATCCAGTACTTTAGTAATATTTTCATTAGTTACATCACTTTTTATTTTACTTTTTGCTTTTAAGCGGGCTTCATTCATTTTATTTTCAACTTCTTCGTCCTTCACACTAATAAGCTGTTGCCAGTAATTCTTTTTAAATTCTGTTGGGATTGATGGCAGGGAAGCAGATAATTGAAAAGCTTTTTCAAGAAAAAGGGCACCAAGTGATTTACCAGGCTCTTTCACGGAATTGGTGAATGAGCCGTATACTTTCTCAAAGCAATTATCTAACCAGTTTTTATCTGCAGCTACGATAAAGATTAGGCCACCCTGGCGAAATAATGTCTGGATACCCTCAAGCAACGATACCACGTATTGTTCATGACAACGGTCAAGGTCGTCAATAAAAATAAGTTGACGGCTGGTTTTGTTTAGTTTTTTTAATAGTTTGCCAAACCTTTTCTGTATGATTTTCATGGGATCATTGCTATGCTCTTCAAAATTTTTGGCTGCCCGGGCAGAAAAGAGCGAACGTGTAAATCCAACAAATCCTGTGGCAGCCGTGGTAAATAAAGCCAGTATCTTACTAATATTGTCGGCCAATGCGGCCCAGTCATCTGTGTTGGAGCCCTTATCAATTATATTGAAGTATATTACAAACCCCCAAAAAAGAATTAGAAAGACAAAAAGTAAGAGCAGTTGCCATGAAACGCTTCTCCAGAAAAATTCCCGGAAACGGAAAAGCATCCCCAATTGTTTCTTTGTTTGATTAAAAACTTGAGAATAAATACTCCACCAAGGAGGATTAATATGTTGGTTTTGCCATGCATTGAAGTCAATAATATTCCATTTAACCGTTTGTGTTGCTACCTGGTCTTCAATATTTTTATTTTGTTTAACTTTTTTGGGTTTTACAAGTTCTGATCGCATAAAATTCATTACAGTGCTTTTTCCACTACCCCATGGGCCACTTAAATGAATGGAATAGGCCCCTGAATTTTTATGGGTACCCGATATTCGTTTAACGAGGTAACGCGCAAACGCAGCCCTGCCAAGTTGGTCATTTTCTATTTTTTCAAGGGCTTCATCTTGCTGGTTGGGAACACTTTCAATATCGGATTGGATGAGGTCTTTTAAAAGCTTGCTATCGATTTTTGCATCAATGGATTGTGCTGCATCCAGGTAATTTCTGACTGAATTTACATCCAACGAACCCTGTTTTGATTGTTCTTTCCATTGATCGGTAAGTTCACTAAACGAATCAACAAGAAAGTTTTTCAGTTCCTGGTCAAGCCCTTTGTCTTTTGCTTTGTTGACCAAGGTGCGCCATACGTCGCCAACAATTGGGAAAATTCCGCTTTTGCGGGAACGATCGAGTTCCTCTAGTTGTTGTTTTACAAATATCTCATCATTATCCTGTTCATTTTTAATGTTTTGTTCACCAGGATCGAATTTCTGGTTAGGGGTTGCCTTTTGCTTGAAATCGGAATTTTCGCCTTGTATTTCTGAAGGAGGAGGTTTCATTCGTTTAATAATATGTTAAGTGTTTAACTTAGTTGAGCTCTCCGCCAGTTGGCGGATCGGTTCATTTTTAATTATTTCCTTTTGTAAAGGGATTAAGCTTCGTATCAAATCCCTCTGCAAGGGTTTCACTCGAATAAAATTTAATTAATTAACATCTGTTTTATAATAAAATACAAAAATGTATTTAGCATTTGTACTATTGAGTCGTGGAACATCCAGGTTTTGTTCATGTCCTTGTTATGAAGTTCAGTGCATGGAAGTTTCATATGTAGGTTATTTGGTTGGTAACATGTTCTGATATAAAAGTATAAACTAATCTTGAAAGTAAAAAAAAATGGTTTGAGAAGAAATAGACCTTTCAGGTTTAACCAGTGTTATGTCAATTATAAAATGATGCTTTGCGGAATGCTTTCGCTCACCCTTTATTTCCCTAAAGGGATTATCCCACGAGGGATTGTATTCCCCTTTAGGGGCTAGGGGTTGATGTGGGAAGGTGGTGAAACGTGACTCGACACTAATTCATTAATGATTCCTGCCTTACTGTTTCCAGAATATATAATTTATCTGACCGACGTACCATTTCAGGTACCTTCATAGAAAACTTTTCTCCTTTCACCGTTTTTAAAACAGGTTGTAAATCCACGCTTATCTCATCGGCATTTTGTTCTAGTACCCCGGTTGTCGGGCCAATGATCAGCACCTCATCACCTTGTTTTAATTCCCCTGTTTCCATTTGAAATTCAGCCACTCCCAGCTTACTGAAATAATTGGTTACCTTGGCAAGGTACCTCTTTTTTTTAGTGGCTTTTGATCCGTATATATGGCTCCATTCACCTAGTTTTTGTCCAAGATAATAACCGTCCCAAAAACCACGGTTAAAAACGGTGGATAACCTTTGCATCCAATTATCAATTTTTTCTTTTGAGTAGGTATGGTCAAATATACTATTTAAGGCCTCATTATAACACGATAGCACTGTTTTAACATACTCGGGCGGGCGGGCGCGGCCTTCAATTTTTAATACACGCACCCCCGCATCCAAAATTTTGTTTAAAAAATGAATGGTACACAAATCCTTGGGCGACATGATATATTCATTTTCAATATTCAGTTCATTGCCCGTTTCTTTGTCGGTTACAGTATATCCCCTTCTGCAATCTTGCAGACATGCCCCCCTGTTTGCAGAATAATTATGTTGGTGAAGGCTTAGGTAACATTTCCCGGAAACCGACATACACAATGCCCCGTGTATAAACATTTCAAGTTTAACGAGATCGCCTTTTGGACCCCGTATATTTTGTTTTTTAATATTTTCAGAAATGCCTTTTACCTGGTCGAGGTTAAGTTCGCGGGCCAAAACCATTACATCGGCAAAGGGGGAATAAAATTGTAATGCCTCTGAATTGCTTATGTTAACCTGGGTAGATATATGGACTTCTACTTTTTTTTCACGGGCATAGTTGATAACAGAATGATCTGAGGCAATGATAGCACTGAGGTTGTGTTGTTTCGCAAGGTCAACCACTTCCCTCATTAACTTCAGTTCATTATCATAAACTACGATATTTACCGTAAGATAGGTCTTAATGTTATGTTTTTCACAAATTTGAACAATTCTTGGTAAATCATTTTTTGTAAAGTTTACTGAGGAGCGGGCCCGCATATTTAATTTTTCAATGCCAAAATAAATGGCATCGGCACCTCCTTGTATTGCAGCAGCTAAAGATTCAAACGAACCAACAGGGGCCATTAATTCAATATCCGTTCTTTTCAAATCGGTCATGTTAAAAGAACTTTTTCAAAACAATCCTGAACCGGCTACCTTTACCAATTTCTGAAGAATGTACAAATATTTTACCATTGTGATAATTTTCAACAATGCGTTTAGACAAGGAAAGGCCAAGTCCCCAGCCTCGTTTTTTCGTTGTGTACCCGGGTTTAAAAACCGTTTTAAATTTAGATTTAGGAATTCCTTTTCCGGTGTCAATAATATCAATATAAACTACCTGGGTGTTATCGGTAGTTTCAATGGATAATTTACCCTTACCTTCCATGGCATCAATGGCATTTCTACAAATGTTCTCAATTACCCATTCAAACAAATCAACATTAAGTGGTATAAAAATTTCATTTTCAATGCTTTGAACTGAAATGGCAACTTTATTCGATGACCGGGTACGGATATAGTCAACAGCATTTTTTATAACTTCCAATAGGTTGGCTTCAACGAGTTTTGGTTTCGAGCCAATTTTAGAGAACCTGTCGGTAATTTTTTTCAAGCGTTGTACATCTTTGTCCAATTCAGAAATTGCAGTTACTTCCGAGTTCTTGCTTTTTAGCAGTTCCACCCAGGCCATCATGGATGAAGTTGGCGTGCCCAACTGGTGTGCCGTTTCTTTTGACAAGCCCACCCAAACCTGGTTTTGTTCGGCATTACGTGATGCGTTAAATGCAAAATAGGCCACCAGGACAAACAACAGGATTATACCAAGTTGGAAATAAGGGAAATATGCCAGTTTTCGTAAAATAAGGGAATTATCATAATACAGGTACTGAGTGTTATCAAGGAAATTGATTGTCATTACTTTACCATCATTCCTCATTTCTGCAAATCTTTTTTTCGCATATTCCTTATCCTCAAATCTTTCCGGGTTTTTTACATGTCGGTGAGTAATTATGCTATCTTTTTCATCCGTTAAAATAACCGGAATGGTTTCGTTACTGATAATGATTTGAGACATAAATTCTTCGATCACATTTCGTTTTTCAATGATATTTTTAATTACCTTTCTTCTATTGCTACGATTTAATAGCTTTTTACGAAATCCTTTTGTCTTATCAATTAAAATGGTATCATTATCAGACAATGTGAGTATGTCAGTTTCCTTGATATAGTTATAAAATTCCTTACTCGCGTTATTATTCTGTAACAGCTTTAATACAAATTCAAGAATTTCATCTTCTTCATTATAATCTTTGATAATAAATGCCATAGCTTTTGCCCAGACTTCACTTTTCTTTTTCTCTTCTTCTGCTAGTTTGTTTACCAATTGACGTGTATAGTATAACGAACCTACACCAATTATTATAGCGATTACAAGAAGAAGGAACTTCCACCGGACCCGTTGTGAGTATATGTTCAATTTAATACAGGATTAGTTCTACCATACCTTATATAAGGTGCTAAATTAATTTTGTTTACAATATAAAAAAAGAAAAAAATAACATTTTTGGTTTACAGAATTTTGATCTAAGGAGGAAGAACATGCTCTTTTTTTAAAATATTTTATGTGAATTAAAGTACAGCATAGGGTAACAGCACAGATATATATTTTATAATCAGTAGTTTATATCATATCGAAATTTTGTATTCTCACATTGATATTTTCTTGTTTTATAGCCATTTGTAAAAAGACGAATCTGAAATAGAAAATTCCAACAGGAAAACAGGAATTAGTATATTAAACAAAGGGGGTTCCAAGGTGTATATTTCAGAATCAACGAAAAAAAGATGGTGAGTAATTACTCATTATTCGTTAAATATTGTATTTTGACTTCAAAAATTGCAGTAATTTTTTTTTGTCTTTTATTTGATCATTTATCAGGGCAGCGCTAATGCCTTCAATTGAGTTTATTAGAAATTCTGCTTCAACAGCAGGTGAGGCAAAGCCTAGTTTTGTGAGGTTAATAGTGAGTGATGTTTGAAATTCAAAATTTGATTCGGGTCTAAAAAGATTTAATTCCCATTTTAATTTGTGTTTCATTTTCCATAATTCCCTTTCTTTTTCATTACCAACTAATTTAAATGGAAGTTCAATCGTTCTCTGAATTGCTTTATTTGGATCAGGTTCATATATAATTTTGTCGATATGTTGTTGTAAAATGTCATCGGCATACTGCAATACGGCTTGCAATAGTGTTTCCTTATTTGTAAAATGTTTGAAAATTAGTCCCTCTGAAACATTAGCCTTTGTTGCGATATTTTTTGTCGAAGTAGCATGGTATCCGTCCTGCAAAAACAGTTTTATTGTTGCCGAAATAATATTTTCACGTTTCGTGTTCATAAGTGAGTAATTACTTATTCAAATTTATAAAAATATGTTACATATTGTGTATAATTTATAAATTTTGATAACAAAATTATCTACGTTTAAACAGGTTTTGCATGTAAAACGCAGATAAAAAACGTAATGCAGTATTGGAATTCTGTAGTGGAACAGTGGCAGGGTTACAACATACCTATCATCATAAATCTGTAATACTATAATGACGCCAGCTTGATGAAATAGCAAACACTATCATACTAAAAATCAACCAAATAATATTGGAATCTTATTTAATGAATAATGGAAAAATAGTTAGAAACCAATTGTAATCCCTGTATTGTTTCATCCTTCCACCATTCCAATCCACCTACACGCATATGGTATTTTGTATGTCAAATGATAAATACTACAATTTCGTTGAAACTTACATTTAAATACAGGATACTGAAGGGGAATGTATTCTGTTCACAATTCATACTTATTCCCCTGTTCGCTTCTGTCTGAAGGAGGGTTATTTATATTCGTCCCAACTTTTTATAGCAATTTCATCCAGCTTTATTTTGCAAATAGCTGTTAAAAAGGCACTGGCAAGCCTGGTGTTTGTTATAAGCGGGATATTGAAATCGATAGCACTCCTTCTGATTGTATAGTCGTTATCTAGTTCTTTACTGCTTAAATCCTTTGGAATATTTATAACCAGGTGTATTTTTTTCTGGCGCAAATACGTAAGGGTATTGGGCTCCTCCTTTTTATCAGGCCAATGTAGTTTTTCTGTCTTAATATTATTTGCATTGAGGAAATCAGCTGTTCCGGCAGTAGCGTATAAATTATATCCCTTATCAACCAATAATCTGCACGGTTCCAGCAGTTCGGCTTTTGATTTTGAAGGACCGGTTGATAATAGAATATTTTTTTCAGGGATACGGTAACCAACTGAAAGCATTGATTTTAGTATGGCTTCATAGTAATTTTCACCTATACATCCAACTTCCCCGGTTGATGACATATCAACACCAAGTACCGGGTCGGCCTTTTGCAAACGTGAAAATGAGAATTGTGGTGCCTTTATTCCCACGTAATCCAAATCGAAAATTGATTTTTGTGGTTTTTCAAACGCTATATCAAGCATTACTTTCGTGGCTATATCAATAAAGTTTACTTTTAAAACTTTTGAAACAAAGGGTAAACTTCGAGATGCCCTCAAATTGCATTCTATCACTTTTATATCATTGTCTTTAGCCAGGAATTGGATATTAAATGGGCCTGAAATATTAAGGGCTTTGGCCATTTTGTGCGAAATCTTTTTTATCCTTCTTATCGTTTCAAAATATAATTTTTGGGGAGGAAATACCATTGTAGCATCACCTGAATGCACACCGGCATATTCAACATGCTCGTTTATGGCGTATAAAACGAGTTCACCATTTTTTGCTACTGCATCAATTTCAACTTCCTTGGCCTCCTGAATGAACTCAGTAACTACAACTGGATATTGTTTTGATACGTTGGCTGCTAAACTTAGGAAATGCCCAAGCTCTTCTTTGTTCGAAACCACGTTCATAGCTGCACCTGAAAGTACATACGAAGGCCTGATCATTACCGGGAACCCTACTTCATCAATAAACTTATATATATCGTCAATGGTAGTAAGTTCTTTCCATCGGGGTTGGTCAATATCAAGTTCATCAAGCAACATAGAGAATTTGTGCCGGTTCTCTGCATTATCAATTGATTCCGGGGCAGTTCCTAAAATGGGCACTTGTTGACTGTGTAAACGCATGGCCAGATTATTTGGTATCTGTCCACCGGTTGAAACAATTACACCTTTGGGTATTTCAAGGTCCATAATGTCCATTACCCGTTCAAAGCTTAATTCATCAAAATATAACCTGTCACAGGTATCATAATCGGTACTTACCGTTTCCGGATTGTAATTAATCATAACAGAACGGTAATTGTTTTCTTTTATGGTGTGCAAAGCATTAACCCCGCACCAGTCAAATTCCACACTACTACCAATCCGGTATGCTCCTGAACCAAGTACAACAACTGATTTATCGTCATGTTGAAATTCTATATCATGCTCGTTACCACTGTATGAAAGATACAGGTAATTGGTCATGGCCGGATATTCAGCAGCCAGGGTATCTATTTGTTTAACATAAGGTACAATACCTTTCTTTTTTCTGTAATTTCTTACTTCTAATAGCCCATCTGTAATATGGTCACTTTGATTTTTCAATACAAAACGGGCAATCTGAAAATCTGAAAAACCTGATTTTTTACTGGTAACCAATAACTCGTCCGGAACATCTTCAAGTTTTGAATATTCAAGTAATTCATATTTCAGGTCGTAAATATTTTTAAGTTTATTTAAAAACCATTTATCAATACGTGTAAGTTCCCAAATCTGGTCAACTGAATAACCTTCAGCAAAAGCTTTGGCTATATGAAATATGCGCATGTCTGTTGGTTCGGTAAGCTCAGTATCAATATTTTCTGTTTCAATATCTTTATTGCCAACAAAGCCATGCATTCCCTGGCCAATCATACGTAAGCCTTTTTGAATGGCTTCTTCAAAGGTTCGTCCAATTGACATAATTTCACCAACACTTTTCATGCTGCTATCGATGGTTTTGTTTACCCCGATAAATTTGTTCAGGTCCCAACGGGGTATTTTCACTACGATGTAATCAAGTGCAGGTTCAAAAAATGCTGTAGTTGTTTTGGTTACAGAGTTTTTTAGTTCGTGCAAGCCATATTCAAGACCAAGTTTAGCAGCAACAAATGCCAGTGGGTATCCTGTTGCTTTTGAGGCAAGCGCACTTGAACGGGACAACCGGGCGTTTACTTCTATAACCCTGTAATCTTCTGATTCCGGGTCCAGGGCATATTGCACATTGCATTCACCAATAATTCCAATATGCCTGATAATACGGATTGATAATTCCCTTAGTTTGTGGTATTCGCTGTTTGATAATGTTTGCGATGGTGCAACAACAATACTTTCGCCAGTGTGAATGCCCAGTGGATCAAAATTTTCCATGTTACACACGGTGATACAGTTATCATGGCAGTCCCGAACCACTTCATATTCAACTTCTTTCCAGCCTTTCAAAGATTTTTCAATTAAAATCTGGTGTGAATATGAGAATGCCTTATCAGCTTTTACCCTTAATTCTTCTTCATTATTACAAAACCCACTGCCTTGTCCCCCGAGGGTATAGGCAGCCCGCAAAATTATTGGATATCCTAACTTTGCTGCGGCATTTACCGCTTCTTCTACATTTCCGGTAGCAACACTATCAATAGTTTTTACATTTATCTCATTTAATTTTTTCACAAAAATATCGCGGTCTTCGGTATCAATAATGGCTTGAACGGGTGTGCCCAAAACGCGGACATTGTATTTTTCAAATATCTTATTTTGATAAAGGGCCACTCCGCAATTAAGTGCTGTTTGTCCACCAAATGCCAGCAGAATTCCTTGAGGTTTTTCTTTTTCAATTACTTTTTCAACAAAGTATGGGGTTACCGGCAAAAAATAAATAATGTCGGCAATTTTATCAGATGTTTGTACTGTAGCAATGTTTGGATTGATCAACACGGTTTCAATGCCTTCCTCTCTCAAAGCTTTGAGAGCTTGTGAGCCAGAATAATCGAATTCACCAGCTTCGCCTATTTTCAATGCCCCTGATCCTAAAACTACTACTTTTTTGATGTCTTTTACCATCCTTGTTATATTTTATTTTATTAGTATTCAAGCCATACTTTTGGCATGCAATTATTATAATGCTCAAAAAATATATTGATTGAACTTTAATAAGAAACACCCAATAACAAGTTTTGCTCAAACTGCACACCAAAAAAATCGGTCAAAAGTACAAATTTTTTCTTATTTTTTTTATTGCAAAGAATTAAAAAATGTATATTTTTGCAAAAAAAATGTATTTTTATTCATAATGAAGAATAAAACACAGCGTTTGCTGCAAATAAAAAAAATAATAACATCTCAGAAAATTGCCAGCCAGGAAGAATTATTGAAAAAATTGGAAGAGGAAGGATTTGCATATACCCAGGCTACTTTATCAAGAGATTTAAAATTTTTGAAAGTAAGCCGTGTGGTAGACGAGGGCCTCGGGTATGTTTATAAACTTCCGAAAGCCGGTATACCTGAAGAAGATGAGGATATTAAATATGAATTTACATATATTGGATTTAAAAGTCTGAAATTTTCAAATAATTTTGGGGTTATAAAAACATTACCCGGATATGCCCAAGGTATAGCATCATTTATAGATGGGCTTGAAATATTTGAAATATTAGGGACTATTGCCGGTGATGATACTATTTTATTGATTCCGGCGGAAGGGGTTACAAAAAATGATATTATTAATAGCCTTAAAGTTGCCATACCGCCCCTTAAGGATAAAATTTTATAAAAACACAAAAAAATATACTAAAAAATGAGCAAAGAAAAAGTTGTATTAGCTTACAGCGGAGGGCTTGATACCTCTGTAATATTGAAGTGGTTACTTGACAAAGATTATGAGGTAATTGCTTACATTGCGGATGTAGGGCAGGATGAAGACTACGAAGCAGCAAAAGAAAAAGCATTGAAAATTGGAGCTTCAAAAGTATATATTGAAGATTTACGAAATGAGTTCGTTACCGATTATATTTTTCCGGCCATATGTGCCAACGCCATTTATGAAAACAGGTATTTGCTTGGAACAGCGCTTGCGCGTCCGATTATTACCAAAAAACACATCGAAATAGCAGAAAAAGAAAATGCAGCATATGTTTCACATGGCGCTACCGGTAAAGGAAACGATCAGGTACGTTTTGAACTGGGATATTACGCACTAAATCCAAAAATAAAAGTGCTTGCCCCATGGAAAATGCAGGAATTTTTGGATCAGTTTAAAGGAAGGGTAGATATGTTAAACTATGCCGAAGAAAAAGGCATTCCTGTAAAAGCTTCATTAAAAAAACCATATAGTGAAGACGATAATTTAATGCATATTTCGCATGAGGCCGGAGTACTCGAGGATCCTGCTTTTAAGCCTGAAAAAGATATGCTTACTAAAATGTTACCACCGCAAAAAGCGCCAGATAAGGAAACGCATATTGAAATTCATTTCAAAGATGGCATACCTGTTAAGGTTGTTAATACGGATGATAATACGGTAAAAACCGATCCGCTGGAATTGATCCTGTATTTAAATAAACTGGGGGGTGAAAACGGAATAGGCTACCTGGATATCGTTGAAAACAGGTTTGTGGGAATAAAATCAAGGGGTGTTTACGAAACGCCGGGTGTTAAAATATTATACGATGCACATTTGGATATTGAGGGCATTGCCATGGACCGCGAGGTGATGCGTTTGAAAAACATGCTTACCCCAAAATTTGCCGAATTGGCATACAATGGATTTTGGTTTTCACCGGAAATGGATTTTTTAATGGCTGCGGTTAATAAAAGCCAGGAGTTAATTGATGGGATTGTTTATTTAACACTCTACAAAGGAAATGTTATTATTGACGGTCGGGAATCTCCAAGTTCACTATACAATAAAGATTTATCGAGTATGGATATAGAGGGTGGTTTTGACCAAAAAGACAGCGAAGGCTTTATTAAGATCAACGCAATACGTTTGATGGCCCATCATGCAATTTTAAAACAGAAAGGGAAATAACATCCATGAAATTGTGGGATAAAGGACAAAGACTAGATGAATTTGTAGAACATTTCACGGTTGGCAATGACCGTGAAATGGATATGTATATGGCCGAACATGATGTTATTGGCTCTATGG
>JBNLCS010000600.1:0-3915 GCA_050303935.1 Bacteroidales bacterium | reverse complement strand
CCAAAAAATTGTATTTTAATACAAATTACAGTTACTTAAATATTGATAAAGCAGTCCTTGCAGCTCCAAGACATCAAATTAATATGAGTGCAAATTACACATACAAAATATTCAGCATGAACCTTTCTGTACAACATATTGACAAATTACACATATCCACGACCCCAGAAATTACCCAAAACTATACCCTACTCAATGTCAAGGTTAATGCAAACGTCTTAAAAAATATTAACACCTTTGTAATGGCTAACAACCTGTTAAACAAAGAGTATGAAATTAATTATGGATATCCAATGCCAAAAATCAATTTTTCAGGAGGTTTTAAACTAACTTTTTAAGTTATGCATAGAAAAATTATAACAACACTGATCCTTTCTGTTTTTGTTGGCATACAGCTAACAGCTCATTCAGGAAAACCCAAATACCATATAATTATTGATACAGATGGTGCATTAGATGATTTGCGCTCATTATCCATGTTTTTATCAGGTAATGACATACGAGTATTGGCAATTACCTGTTCGCAAGGCACTTTGTTACCGAATTCAGTTTATGTCAACGTAGAATCATTGTTGTCTGTTTTTCATCATGAAGGAATACCGATTGGAATTGGTGATAAAACTAGTCAGAAACTACCAGCCTGGTCAGCGTTTGCCCAAGACATACCATGGGGGGACCTATCTGAGAAAGAATCATTTAAAATTCGGGAAGGGGCAAACTCTATTTTAGACAGAACAACCGTAAACTATCCGCAAAAAATCACTTTAATTGCTCTTGGATCGTTAAAAACCTATGCCGACTGGATTAGATCAAATCCGTCAGTTATTGAGAAAATTGATAAACTTATCTGGTACAACAATCCTGATATTGAAGATGGTTTCAATTACACAGCATCGCCAGAAAGTTATGAATATATCAAGCATAGTGGCATTAACCTTGTGATCGTGGGCAATAATTCCAGTAAATTCACTATTGATGAAACATATCTGAATTCAATAAAAAATATAAATTCGCAGTATGCCAAACAGATTACAAATATTCACAAACTACCTGATATAGCGAAACGTATACAGCAAAAACATCTTCAATTCTGGGATGATATGGTCCCCTTGTACCTTACAGTCCCCATTTTATTTGAATCGAAGGTAAAGGATAATGTCAGGGTTATGAAGCTTAATCAGAACATGCCTGAATCATTAACCTATGAAATAGTTGGCAAATTGTTAGGATCTGCAACAACAACAAACAATAGGGTATTCAACATGTTTCCTATTGATTCGGTGCTTTATAAACCAGAATATGCCAAAATTATCAACTCAACCATTGAGAAATTCGGTCTTACCGAGTGGAAAGCCATTAGTATGACCAACGAAATTCACGGTCATACCGGCATTTTCTCAATTATAGGAGCAAAAATGGGGGTCCGGGCCATGGAATACTTCAATGTAGGGGTAAACAATCTCAGCGTAACTACTTTTGCCGGACACAATCCACCTCTTAGTTGTTTTAACGATGGGATTCAAATTAGTACAGGAGCAACAATAGGGCAAGGTTTAATTGCCATATCAGACACTATATCTACAATCCCTACTGCAATCTTTGAATTTAACAACCAAAAGGTAAAAATTTCCCTTGATCCGGAAATTGCAGCCCAGATGCAAAAAGAAATTAAATATGGCGTACAAACCTATGGATTACTTACAGAACAATACTGGCTTTATATCGAAGAACTTGCAATTCGCTATTGGGGCCAGTTTGACCGGCATGAAATATTTGATTTTGTTAGATTATAAAAACCAGACTGCTATAATTTTATAACACGGATAGGGATAACTACTAAATGAATCAGTATACAAAAATAATTATTCCAAAATGTCAGTAAAGAATCCACCCTCAAAGAAGGTGGCTTTAATTAAAACCCATAGGGCTCCACAAACATAAATTGGAATGATGGAATATTGTAATGAAATGTCAGGAAATGCATTAATACATTCCCTTCCATTATCCCACTTTTCCATTATTCCTCTATCCAGTAACAGGCATAGCCCCTCAAACATGACCACGCCCAGAGGACGTGGATTTCTATAGTTCATTAAAAAAAATGATACTCAACACTTCCTTTAAGCATTAATCAATTGGTTTAATCATTCATCATGCCTTTCATTATGTTCATGTTCCGTACGTTTGTCTGTTATATTCTTTTGTTGAAATTTTAACGAAGTAAAAAAAATAAAAAGCGGAATAATTACCCATATTATCCCAAAGAATTTTTGAAATACGGTTGTTTTATAATTGTCCCCTTCAATATTTTTTACTCCATTAAACATTGATAAAGCGGTTTTGTGTGACTTATGAAAAAACCACTCGACCAACAGTCCGGCCAAATGGAATAGGACCAAAATCAAAAATAAATTTGCCAAAACCTCATGACTTTCTTCCAACGTATGTTTATTAACAGAAATGCTAACAATTCCATTTTCACCCCCATACATGAGAAAACCGGTTAAAGCGGTTAACAATCCTACAACCAGAATCCCTAACATGGCTAATGCCGCCAGAGGATTATGACCAAGATATGTTTTGGTTTTTCCATAAAATGAACGGATAAAATCGAACTGGTGTTTTATCCCAATTGGAAAAGCAGAGAACCTGGTATATTTTGTACCCAGCATACCATATATTAACCTCAAAACAATCAGACTTCCAACCATTAGCCCAAAAGCTATATGGAAGTTCCGATATTCATCTTCTTCACCTAAAACATAAGCTGACACAAAACCTATTGCTACCAGCCAGTGAAATATCCTTACTGAAAGGGGCCATACTTTAGTTTTCATAATTTTTCGATTTTTATATAAATATACCCAAAATCCGTAAGCAATAATCATAAAAAAAAATATTCCATGCGGATTCGATAAAGTATCCTGGTTCTTGGCAATTTTGTGAAACAAAAGCTGTTTAGAACCAGATATACCGCTAGCTTTTTTTCGCAAATTCAAAGTGTAGCGGTATAAATCATCCCATCTGGTTTCATGCTTCTCCCAAATGAGTGATTTTCTAAATCGGGGTTAACCTAATTCCCGCAAAGGTTTTCAGTGAAAAATATAAAACCTTTGCAGAAATCAAGATATACTTAATCATTTACATGTTTCACCCCTTTAGGTTCAATATGTATTGTTGCCACAATATTTAATTCTTTCAAAATTTTAGCTTCAATTTTAGTTGCCAGTTCATGCGCAGTTGATACCAACAAATTGTTGTCAACCTTAATATGAAAAGTCAATTCCTGGCTGCTGGTGTAATTGTGGATGTGATAATGGTGCGGAGCCACGTCCGATTCTGCCGTTGAACGTACTATTTGTTCTATTTTTTCTATAAGTTCGTTACCGGGTTTCTCGCCAAGTAGCCTTGTTATTGCATCTTTAATGATTTCAAAGGCCGCATAAAATAACATCAACGCAATGATCAGCCCTAAAACGCTGTCTACCCACCAAAACCGGTCAGTAAACATGATCCCAATGAGTACAACTATCGATGATAAAGCATCCGTTCTGTGATGCCAGCCATCTGCTTTTACTGACAGATTATCTGTTTTCCGGCCAATATAAAACGCATATTGTGCCAATCCTTCTTTAACAATAATTGAAACAATAGTGGCTACTACTGCCAGTGTTCCATAATTAGCAGACTCTTTATCTTTAAATTGAATAATGGAATCTTTTAAAAAATCGTAGGCTATAATTCCAAGCAAAAACGCTATAAAGATAGCCGCAATTTGTTCCCACCTGCCATGCCCAAACGGATGCTCCTTATCCGGCTTTTTTGAAGATAGTTTAACACCAAGTATTACAATAATTGAACTCATTGAATCAGATAATGTATGCCATGCATCCGCTGTTAATGCAATTGACCCGG
>JBNLCS010000599.1:0-7291 GCA_050303935.1 Bacteroidales bacterium | reverse complement strand
AATATAGCTGGACAGGACCTCAGAATTATATGTCTGATTTACAAAGCAACTTTACAAATATACCCGGCCTTTACACCGTTACCGCAACATATCCTCTAAGCGGATGTGTCGCCAAACAAGAGGTAATGGTTATTAAAAAGGACTGCCCGGGGCCGTAATTAGTAAGAATTTTAATAGTAAACCTATACATAATGAAAAAAGTAAAAAGATTGATTATGAAAGTGACCGGTTCGCAACAGGGCCGTAAAAATTTTCGGCAATGGATAATTGCGCTATTAGTGCTATGTGGTTCATATTTGCCGTTAAGCTCTTTTTGTCAGGACAATGCAGGTACAGGTATTAAAGCAGGCGTAAGCGGAAAGCTAAGCTGCATCAATACAGAGGTTACACTTATATGCGATGGGGGGGCAAAAAGTGCAGTTTATCGATGGGTTGGTCCCCAGGGATTTGTTTCCACGAGTCAAAAGCCGTTAACTGCGCTACCCGGTAAGTACGAAGTTACTGTTTCTGATCCTTCAATTGGTATTGTTACAAAATCTGATGTTGAGGTAATATTGGATACAATACATCCTAAAGGTGTTCACGTAAAAAAGTCGGGTATGTTAACCTGTGTGAATACAGTTGTGACGATTGAAGGGAACTCAATCACTCCCGGTGTGCGATATGAATGGCAGGGGCCTGGTAATTTTACCTTTTTAGGTAAAAAAACAGAAATATCTGATCCTGGCGACTATCAACTTACCGTCATAAATCCGGATAATGGATGTTCTGCAAAATCCAAATTGAAGATAGTGCAAAATATCAAGCCACCGGATGATGTTAATGCTGTAGCATCCGGGATGCTGACATGCAATGATAAAGTGGTAAAATTAACAGCTTCTTCTTCAACGGATGGGGTGCAATACTTATGGACAGGACCTGATTTTTCTGGAAACTCAAAAGTACAGGAAGTTTCAATTCCCGGGGAATATTCATTGAAAGTTAGCGACCCTGCAAATGGATGTATTTCCAAAGCTGATATTACTGTTTTGCAAGATATTGAAACACCAGAAGCATTAAAAGCGGGAGTAACAGATACATTAACCTGTAAAGTAAGCAGTGTGTTACTTTCCGTATCTTCTTCAACTATTGGTACTGTGTATGAGTGGTTTGGCCCAGAGGATTTTATTTCTTATGAAAAAGCATTTATGACAAATATTCCCGGGAAATATAAACTGAAAGCAACAAACCCGGTTAATGGATGCTCTGCAAAAAAAGAAGTAACTGTTACCAAGGATATTACAACTCCTGAAGATGTTAATGTTATTGCTACAGGAATGATTACCTGTAAATCCAATACTGTTGTTTTAGCATGTGTTTCACCAACAAAAAATGTTCTGTACGAATGGAAAGGCCCGGATGGTTTTACATCTAAATCCCTTTCTTCAAAAGTATATCAAAAAGGGACTTATCATGTTGAGGTTACTAAAATGAGTAATGGGTGTTCTGTTAAGAAATCTGTTTCTGTAATTGAAGATAAATCATATCCCAAGGACGTTGTAGCAATTTCATCAGGTGACATTTCCTGTGGAAATTCAAATGTTAAGCTAATAGGTAAATCGTCAACCGAAAGGGTGAAATATATATGGTCAGGCCCCAATGGTTTCTGGTCTGATTTAAAGGAGCCGGAAATTAATCTTCCGGGGAAATATATACTTACAGTTGTTGATACGGTCAATGGCTGTAAAGAGAATGCAGATGTTATGGTTCCCGGAGAAATTTGTTTGATAGAATAATCGTAAAATAAGCATTATTAAAATTCAGTAAACTAAAACTAAAATTGTATGAAACTATTAAATTTTTAAAGGATGGAGAATTTTTCTACACATGAAAGAAGAAAAGTAAGATTAAGGATTTTTGCAATCTTTTGTATTTTACAGTTGTTACTTGTTAACCAAACCATACAAGCTCAGTGTTCGGATCCGGGGGCCAGTGCCTCGGTATCGGATACATTGACATGTGGTACGTCGACGGTGACATTGAATGGGACTTCACCCTCATCGGGTGTCTATTACAGTTGGTCAGGACCAAACGGGTTCATTTCATTTTCGCAGAACCCTTTAGTTTCTTTACCAGGGGAATATGTACTTACGGTTACTACTTCAGTAGGTGGTTGTACATCTTTTGACACAATTGATGTTGTGCAGGATACAGTGCAGCCCGATGCTTCAGCGGTTGTGACCGAAATGATTAATTGTACCAATTCTTCCGTAACCTTACAAGCAGTTACGTCAATACCAGACCCGTCCTTTTGGTGGATAGGTCCAAACGGGTATACTTCTTCAATGCAGGGACCGGAAACAACCGTTTCAGGTGCATACACACTTATTGTTACCGATGAGAGCAATGGATGCGCTTCAACGGCAACTGTGAATGTTGAAAAAAGTATCGATCCGCCGCTTGTTTCTGCTTATGTGTCGGATAAGCTGACATGTGCAACATCATCTGTTCAGCTCACGTCTTCCTCTCCAACACCAACAGCAACTTTCAGTTGGAGTGGTCCAAACGGATATACTTCTTCCGAACAGGACCCAATTGTTCAGGAAGCCGGTCCCTATACCGTAACGGCCACCAATCCTGCCAATACATGTACCTCTTCTTCAGTTATAACTGTTGAAGCTGATACGTTATATCCGGGAGCTTTTGTTTCTGCTTCTAATGAAGTAATTACATGTAACAATATCAATGCAACATTATATGGCAGCTCTCCAACGGTAGGGGTGAATTATTTATGGAGTGGCCCGAATGGTTATACATCAACTGTTCAAAATCCTATTGCGGTGGACTCTGGCCATTACGTACTGACCATTACCAAAGTTTCAACAGGTTGTATTTCAAAAGATACTATTCAAATTGCAATAGATAAAGACAGACCGGGGGCTAATGCGCTTCCTTCCGGACAAATAACCTGTACCAACCCTTCCATTATATTGCAGGGGGCATCATCGGCTGTTGATGTTTCATACCGTTGGCTTGCTTCAGGCTTTTATTCGCTGCAGCAGAACCCGACAACTTCCAAGCCGGGCGCATACCTGCTTACAGTGACCGATAATGTTAACGGTTGTACATCCAGTACCGTTGCTATGGTACAACAGAATACCACGCCTCCTTCATCGGTATATGCTACCAACGAAGGACCGATTACTTGTGCAGATACAATTATAACATTATCCGGAAATACAAGTACCACGGGCGTATCATATAACTGGACCGGTCCAAACGGATTTTCATCTGATGAAAAAAATCCGGTTACTGACATTTCTGGTCCATATTCAGTAGTAGTAACAGATACGGTGAACGGATGTTATGTTTCAGCTTCTACAACTGTTAATGAAAATACAACTCCACCAGCCAATGTTACTGCAGTTAACAATGGCCCAGTCAATTGCCTGGTAAGTAATATTAACCTCTCAGGAAGCACGAGTACCAGTGGTGTTTTATATTCATGGACAGGGCCTGCTAACTATAGTTCAGCTCAGCAAAATCCGGTGGTAAGTGAATCAGGAGAATATACACTAAAAGTAATAAATATAGCAAACGGTTGTTTTAGTACGGCGAACACTACAATTGGCATTGATACGATAAAACCGGCTTTAGTATCTGCCGGCAATAACGGTTCGTTGACCTGTACAACACAAAGTATAAATTTATCAGGGAACTCTTCTACAAGTGGTGTCCTATATAACTGGTCAGGACCGGGTGGATATACATCTACTTCGCAAAATCCACTGGTAAGCCTTGCCGGTACTTATAATTTGGTGGTAACCAATCCGGTTAATAATTGTACCGATACAGCAAGTACTTTATTGGTGCAGGATACGTTAAAACCTGCTACTGTAATGGCTTCCAATGATGGTCCCATTACCTGTGTAACAACAACTGTTCTATTATCGGGTAGTTCGTCTACTCCTGAAGTAACATACAATTGGGTTGGTCCTGATGGCTTTACTTCTGCATTACCGAATCCTGTAACAGATACGTCAGGTACTTATACGCTAACAGTAACAAATCCGGAAAATGGTTGTACTTCAAACAGGGTTACTGTGGTGGGGCTTGATAATGAGCTTCCTTCTGCGGTCAATGCCGTGAATAATGGTCCATTAACCTGTCAGTTAGTTGACGTAACATTAACAGGCAGTTCTGTAACACCCGGGGTAAACTACGACTGGATTGGTCCAAATGGTTTTACATCAGGTATTGCATCCCCGGTAATAAGTGATTCCGGTACTTATAAGTTAACCGTTACTAATCCGGGAAATGGTTGTTTTGTTGTTGACAGTACAATAGTTGAACAGGATGCTGATCTACCGGTTGCTGTAACAGCCACGAACAGCGGACCACTTACCTGTTCTGCAATCAACATAACCATAACAGGAAATTCGGCTACTTCGGGCGTTGAATATAATTGGACAGGCCCGACAGGTTTTGTCTCCGCGTTGAAAAATCCAAGCGTTGACGAGCCAGGTACATATTACCTCACAGTAACCGATCCAACAAATGACTGCTATGTTTTGGACAGTACAATTGTTAGCCAGGATACAATTAAACCGGCTATGGTATTAGCCGCCAATGATGGTCCTATAACTTGCAGCGACACAATTGCTGAATTAAACGGAAGTTCATCTACGCCCGGCATGTCGTATTCCTGGAGTGGTCCCGATGGCTTTATCTCATTTGAACAAAATCCATCTGTTGATACTTCCGGAATATATTATTTAACTGTAACCAATGAAGTGAACGGTTGTTTTGTTGAAACTTCAACCTTAGTATCTCAAAATAAGGTATTACCAGGTGTTACAGCCGGAGTTTTCGATATTCTTACGTGTGATGTGACTTCTCTGTTTATGTCAGCAAGTTCATCAACAAGCGGTGTTGAATACAGTTGGTCCGGCCCTGAAAACTTTAATTCAACAGAACAGTTCCCAACAACTTCGGTTCCTGGGAATTATACGGTTACGGCTACAAATCCCGTGAACGGATGTATATCTGTTGATAATATAGCTGTGCTAAGTGATACCCTTGCACCCGAAAATGTATTGGCCATGGTTTCTGATACACTATCTTGTGTGGTTAATGATGTTACATTATCAGGTTCTTCAACCACGGTAGATGTATTATATGAATGGAGTGGTCCAAATGGTTATAGTTCATCGGAACAGAATCCGGTGGTAAATATAAAAGGCAATTATATTTTAACAGTAACCAATAATGCCAACGGTTGTGAAACATTAGCAAATATTTCTGTTAGTGAAAACAAAACGGCCCCACAAGATGTGATAGCGGATGTGTCAGGCGCAATAACATGTTTGGCTGACAGTGTTGCCTTAATTGGTTCTTCCACAACTACGGGTGTTGTTTATAGCTGGACAGGTCCGGGATTTAATTCTTCCGAACAGGTTGACAGTGTTGGTAACCCGGGTCCGTATACCTTAACAGTTACAGATCCGGTAAATGGTTGTATTGCTACTGATATAGTAAACGTAGTGAGAAATATTACGATTCCCCAGGGCATAACAACGAATGTATCTGGTACATTAACTTGTTCAACTCCGAGTGTTACTGTATCTGCTTCATCTTCTACAGGAACAGTAGAGTATTCATGGAGCGGACCGGGTAATTTCAATTCGAATGAACAAATGCCATCCGTAAATGAACCCGGACCATACGTGGTTAAAATTACCAATACGGTAAACGGGTGTTTTACCACCAGGACATTAACGGTTAATCAAAATATTTCAAATCCGGCTGATGTAAGCGCCTCTGCAGTGGGCATTCTTAATTGTAATAACAATAGTGCTTCACTCACAGGAACTTCAACAACACCGGGTGCAATATTTAGCTGGACCGGACCCGATAATTTTACTTCATCCATTAGCAATCCTATTGTAAATGATCCCGGTGATTATACACTGGTTGTGACCCATCCTACAAGCGGATGTACTGATACGGCTGTTACAAATGTACAGATAGATACAGTTCCACCTGCTGATGTAATGGCACTGGCTTCCAGTAATTACCTGAATTGTGATAATCCGTTTATTATTCTTACAGGTAGTTCTTCAACGCCAGGGGCATCTTATCATTGGACTGGTCCAGGACTAGATTCGAACAACGATACGGAGTTTACCGTTATTGCAGGTACATATGTATTTACGGCAACGAATGGATCAAACGGATGTTCAGATTCTGACTCCGTAATTATTGGAGAGAATTATACGGTACCGGACTTAACAGCACAAGGCGCTGCAATTACATGTGCTGAAGATACCGTAACAATTACAGCAAGTTCAACCACACCGGGGGTAACCTATCAATGGACAGGGCCCGGGTTGATTGGCAATACTACCTTGCCGAATGCATTGGTGAATGTAGCAGGTGAGTACACCATTACAATTCAAAACCCTGTAAATGGTTGTCCTAATTCGCTTACCGTAAATGTAACTGTTGATACAATTACGCCGGATCTTACAGTATCGTCTGATGATACACTTACTTGTTCAAATACTGTAATTAACTTAACAGCTTCTTCCACTACACCTGGTGTACTATTTAATTGGGATGGTTATGGAAGTCAGAATCCGGTAAGTGTAACAGAACCTGATGATTATGAAGTAACTGTACTGAACCCAGTAAATGGTTGTACAAACCAGGGTGTTGTTACGATCAGTCAGGATACGCTGAAGCCAAACATTGCTACATCAGTTAGTGATGGCGGATTGCTTACTTGTTCATTAACATCAGTAACACTAACAGGAACAACATCAACAACAGATGCTATTGTTTCCTGGACGGGTTTTGACCAGGGTGTTGGCGTTGTTGATGTGAATAATCCCGGTGATTATTTTGCTACGGCCTTGGATACAACAAACGGTTGTTCACGCAGCAATTCGGTTACTGTTATTCAGAATATCGATCCGCCTGCGAATGTTGATGCCACTGTTTCCGGTGACCTGAACTGTAGCAATCCATTTGTATTCCTCACAGGTTCAACATCAAGCAACGGTGTAAGCTATTCGTGGAGTACAGGGGAAACAGATGCTTCAATTTTAGCTTTTGTTCCGGGTGATTATACTTTTAGCGTAACAAGATCAGACAATGGTTGTTCAGATAGTGCAGAGGTAACGGTTTTTGAAGATTATGCCGAACCAAACTGTAATATTATTACACCATCAGGTTCACCGGTTGCTTTGCAAAACAACACGATATCATGCCAGGCATTGAGCGATGTTACGTATACCTGGTCTGTAACAGG
>JBNLCS010000598.1:0-6184 GCA_050303935.1 Bacteroidales bacterium | reverse complement strand
ATTACATCATACCGCCCATTCCACCCATACCTGGTGCACCACCTGGCATAGCCGGTTCATCTTCTTTAATATCTGCTAAAACACATTCTGTTGTTAAGAACATACCCGCAATTGAAGAAGCATTTTCAAGTGCCACACGGGCTACTTTTGTTGGATCGATAACACCTGCTTCATATAGATTTTCATATTTTTCTAACCTTGCATTGTAACCGAAATCGCCTTTTCCTTCTCTTATTTTTTGAACAATAACAGAACCTTCGTCACCTGCATTGGCAACAATCTGACGTACAGGCTCTTCAAGGGCTCGTGTAATAATAGCTATTCCAGTCGTTTCATCTTCATTGTCACCTTTAAATCCTTCAAGAGCTTCAATTGATCTGATATAGGCAACTCCACCACCAGGAATAATCCCTTCTTCAACGGCTGCACGGGTAGCATTCAACGCATCTTCAACGCGGTCTTTTTTCTCTTTCATTTCAACTTCAGTAGCTGCACCAATGTAAATAACCGCAACACCACCTGCTAACTTAGCCAAACGTTCCTGTAATTTTTCTTTGTCATAGTCAGATGTTGTATTCTCAATCTGTTTTTTAATCTGACCAACGCGGGCATCAATATTTGCTTTCTCGCCAGAGCCATTAACTATAGTGGTATTTTCTTTATCAATAGTAATTTTTTCAGCCTGGCCCAACATATCTAATGTGGTACTTTCCAGTTTAAGTCCTTTTTCTTCAGTCACAACGGTACCGCCTGTTAAGATAGCTATATCTTCAAGCATTTCTTTTCTCCTGTCACCAAATCCTGGTGCTTTAACAGCAGCAATTTTTAATGACCCCCTTAGTTTGTTTACTACTAATGTTGCTAAGGCTTCACCTTCAATATCTTCAGCAATAATTAACAATGGTTTTCCTGCTTGTGCTGTTGCTTCAAGTACTGGCAGCAGGTCTTTCATTGTTGATATTTTTTTGTCGTGTAACAAAATGTAAGGGCTCTCAAGAACGGCTTCCATTTTTTCTGTGTCGGTGACAAAGTACGGAGATATATAACCACGATCAAACTGCATACCTTCAACAACATCAACATAGGTGTCAGATGATTTTGATTCTTCCACGGTGATCACACCTTCTTTTTTAACTTTTGCCATAGCGTTGGCAATAAGTTTACCTATTTCAGTATCATTATTTGAAGAAATGGTTGCAACCTGTTCAATTTTTTCGTTATCATCACCAATAGTTTTGGTTTGTTTTTTAAGGTTTTCAACCACTTTGGAAACTGCTTTATCAATTCCCCTTTTCAGGTCCATTGGGTTAGCGCCAGCTGTAACATTTTTTAAACCTACTGCAATAATCGACTGGGCTAAAACTGTTGCTGTAGTTGTACCATCCCCTGCATCATCATTGGTTTTAGAAGCTACTTCTTTAACCATTTGTGCACCAATATTCTCAAAACTTCCTTCCAGTTCTATTTCTTTGGCTACAGTAACGCCATCTTTAGTTATTTGCGGGGCCCCAAATTTTTTCTCAATAACTACATTTCTTCCTTTTGGACCCAATGTTACTTTAACTGCATTGGCCAGTGCATCAACACCTTTTTTAAGCTGATCACGGGCTTCAATATCAAATTTAATTTCTTTTGCCATATCTTACTATTTTATTTTTTTAACAATGAAATGAATTAGACAATTGCCAAAATATCGCTTTGACGCATCATTAAATAATCTTTACCATCTACTGATAATTCGGTTCCTGCATATTTACCGTAAAGAACAACATCACCAACTTTTACCTGCATTTCCTCGTCTTTACTTCCGGGGCCTACAGCAATCACAGTTCCTTTCTGGGGTTTTTCTTTAGCACTGTCAGGAATAATAATTCCGCTGGCAGTTTTTTCTTCAGCTTCTTTAGGTTCAATAAGAACTCTGTCTGATAAAGGTTTTACATTTACTGACATATTTATATTTAATTTAAAAGTTTGACATTTCATTTTTTTTCTGGCTTGGAGATAACATAATTTATGCCAAAGCCTTAATCTGACTTTTTTTCAACAAAATCAAGACAGTTTTACAGCTAAGAAACTCTGCCAATGTTACACAATTTTAACATCAATTACTGTAATTTACTGAATACATGATACTTATGATATTATTCCGCAAAATAATAAGAAATAAAAAAGGTGTCAGGTAATAATGACAACCTGACACCCTTTTTTCTATAATTCTAATTTCTTTCTAACCCGGATTAATCTCCTTGTTCTTGTCCTTCATCACCAAACGGATCAGGAATATCCTGTCCGGCAAATGGATTTTGCATCTGTTGCTCACTAGCAGCATTTTCAATTCCTTCACTTAATTTTGAAACACTTTCACGTTCGCGGAAAGTAAAACAGATCACAACCGTTAATACAACAAGTGAAATGGCAAGTGTCCAGGTTGCCTTTTCCAGAAAATCTGTCGTTCTGCGTACACCCATTACCTGGTTTGATGAAGAAAAGCCGGCTGTTAATCCTCCTCCTTTAGATTTTTGTACCAATACAATAAGTATTAGTAATAAACAAACCAGCAATATTACGGTGGATAAAAAAGTATACATTTCTATATAACGTTAATTGTTTATTTTATTTTTAATATTTTCAATTTGGCTTGCAAAGTAAGCTTTTTTTTCCGGATATTTCAAAATTAATTTTTCGTAAGCGAAAATAGCCTTGGAATACTTACCCTGCTTTACATATATCTTTGCCAGGGTTTCCGTAAATAAATTGTCATCCTCTTGTACACTATTCACTGAAATATCCTCATATTCAAATTTTTGATCTTCTGATGCTTTAATGCGCGGATCAGTTTTTATAAAATTGTCTATAAGGGAGTTTTGATCAATCAGGTTTTTGGTTTCAGAATTATTCCCTGAAATTTGTAGCTCATAATTTGTAGCTACCGGTTTAGCATCAGACATTTTTGTTGTTTCCTGGTCATCTTCCAAATCTAATTCAAGCAGTTCTTCATCTTTATCTGTTGTAGACAAATCAAAGTTATCATCTTTTGATTTTTCAGGTTCCCCTGTCTGAGAGCCTTGTATTTTTAAACCTGTTTCCTCAAATTGTCTTTTTAAGGTATCTGCAATATGGTTTTTTAAATCTTCCGTTTTTACTGTACGGGTATAATCGATTACACGTTCTTCTTTTTCTTCAACATTTTCCTCAACAAGCCCTGAGAATGCCTCCTTATTTTCTACCTTTTCTTCGTCCCTACTTTGTTGTCCAGCAACATGGGTCCCAACATTTTCCTGAATGCCAGAAGAAACTTCAACTACATTATCTTTACCGCTAACTTCATTATTATTCCCCATTACTACTTTGCTTCCCCTGGAACTATTTAAAAACTGGTGGAGCTTAACCCTGTTTCCCGCATATACTGCCGCTAAAGCAAGGAATTTATGAAAGTCCGTATTTTGTTCATTTTTCAATATCCTGGATTTCAAAAAATAGCCAGAATTAAAGTAAGGGTATTGTTTTATTATTTCTTCTACCTGATCCAAATGTTGGTTGGTCAATGCAGCGGGATTTTTTATAAGTTCATTCAGGTTTTTTACTAACATATGTTTACTATTACCAATTTACAAATGCTTCTTTGAAAATATCATCAATAATGTTTTCCATAATTTTTTCTGTTAAGTCATCCCTAACACTTTCAATACTTTCACTTCCCTGGAAATCTTCATACCGATCGAAACTTTTAGTAAAATCATTTTCAGGTTCATACACACTGGTAAATGTGATTTTTACACCAATTGTGAACCTGTTTTCAGCAACCTGTTCCTGTGTCAGGCTTTTTGGTGTTACTGTATACTTATATATCTCCCCTTCAAAATTTATATCCCCTACACCATTTGTAAGTTTTAACCTTGTTTGGGATTCAATTTTATTCCTCAATGCTTCTGTCATATCATATGCCAAACCTGGCTGAATATCACTTGACGAATTGATAAATTCTCCAACGCTAAACGTATCGGAACCTTCAGGAACCTTCGCGCCGGAAAAGTTCACGGTTATCGAAAAACAGCCATACGCCAACAATATGAATAGTATGCCCAGGCCTGAAATTTTATATGGAAACATGTGTTTAAATATAGTTTAATTGTATCATTCTTAGTACTACCATTATAGAATTAATTTATTTATTTAGCATATATTGTTTTTCCCCAAGGGTTTTATTGTAAGTTATATTCTTTAATTTTTCGGTAAAGGGTCCTTTCTGAAATTCCAAGTTCATTGGCCGCGTATTTTCTTTTTCCACTATGTTTTTCAAGCGCCTTTTGTATTAGCTCTATCTCTTTATCTTCAATAGATAATGATTCTTCAACTATTTCCTCCGTATCAACAATATGTTCGTTTTCATCTTTATTGTCATACATAACCGGTCGGTAGGAATCCACATCCGCTACTGTTTCGTCATCACCATATAAGCGCTGAATAACTTTTGCATTATCTTCCCTTATCTCAGAATCCAATTTTCCACCTTTTGATATCATATCGTTTACCAGCTTTTTCATATCATTAAATTCATTTTTCAGGTCGAATAAGATCTTATACAATATCTCACGTTCTGAAGAAAACGAATGTGGATCATCAACATTTTTATATAAAGCCGGCAACTTTGATTCATAATAATCGGGAAGATATGTCCTTAAACGGTCGCCATTAATATTTCGCTCCTGCTCAATCACCGAGATTTGTTCGGTAACATTTTTTAACTGCCTGATATTACCAGGCCATCTGTAATTCAATAAAATGCTTTTCGCTTCATCATCTAATGATATTGGGGGCATGCGGTATTTATCAGCAAAATCCTGTGCAAATTTTCTAAAAAGAAGAATAATATCTTCTTTACGTTCCCTTAAATTTGGTATTTGTATTGGTACAGTATTTAAACGGTAATACAAGTCTTCCCTAAATTTATTATTCTGAATAGCCGCAATAACATCTACATTCGTAGCAGCTATAACCCGAACATTTGTTTTTTGTACTTTCGAAGAACCAACCTTGATAAACTCCCCTGTTTCAAGCACCCGTAACAACCTAACCTGAGTTGACAAAGGCAATTCGGCAACCTCATCCAAAAAAATCGTTCCCCCGCTTGCTACTTCGAAATAACCTTTGCGGCTATCATGTGCCCCTGTAAAAGCACCTTTTTCATGACCAAATAATTCAGAATCAATCGTGCCCTCAGGAATAGCACCACAGTTAACAGCAATGTATGCCCCATGCTTACGTGAGCTAAAACTGTGTATTATTTGAGGAAATACTTCTTTACCCACCCCACTTTCCCCGGTAACCAATACCGATAAATCTGTTGGTGCAACCTGGCGTGCAATATCAATGGCACGGTCTAAACCTATGTAATTCCCAATTATTCCAAAACGCTGTTTTATTTGTTGAATATTGCTCATGTGTAATATTTAAATAAAGCATGACAAAATTACAATGCATATTTATTTTTTACTAATTTGGCTGACAAAATAGCAAAATATATTTTATTCCTGTTTGTTATTTAACATTAATTGACAAAACAAGGGGAATGTATAAAAAAAATTATGGAAATTCTGGTTATTATTCCGGCCCGTTATGCTTCAACACGTTTTCCTGGTAAACCTTTGGTAGAAATCAAAGGCAAACCAATGGTCCAGCACGTTTACGAAAAAGTGAAACAAAAAACAGAACATGTGTTAATTGCTACCGACAACCTTCTAATTAAAAATAAAGCAGAAGCTTTTAACGGAAACATTATTATGACGTCAACAAATCATATTTCCGGTACAAGCCGTTGTATTGAAGCTTTTGAACATTTTAGAAAAGAAAATAATTCTGTTCACATTGATATAATAATAAACGTGCAAGGTGATGAACCTACGCTAAACCCTAACCAGTTGGATGAACTTGTTTCATGTTTTAGAGATGAAAAAACACAAATTGCTACATTGGTTAAAAAAATTGAGAACAATGACGATATCTTTAATCCTAATGTTGTAAAAACTATTTTCAATAAAAATAATTTTGCTATGTATTTCAGTCGCTCACCTATTCCCTTTATTAGAGATGAGCAAAAAGAAAAATGGGCTAAAAAACATGAATTTTACAGGCATGTTGGCATATACGGTTTCCGGCCGGATGTGTTTTTACAATTAAAAAACCT
>JBNLCS010000597.1:0-6773 GCA_050303935.1 Bacteroidales bacterium | reverse complement strand
CATATAATAGTTTTACCCCTATAATTTCTTTCGGGTTAAAATCAAGAGCGAGCATTGGGTTAAAAATACGTTGGTATTCAGTACTGTAATCAAAACGTAAACCCGCTGAAGAAGTAAGGTTTTCAAACCATTGTTTGTCCCATAGTGCAAATAATGCAACCTCCTTAACATAATATAAAGGATATTCTTTTTTTAAGTGAATCCCAATACCTTCATTGGCCAGGTCCCATGATGAATTTACAGAAGAATGAGATGTTACTTCACCATCGAGAGATACCATTCTTTCACTTTTTTGGCTTAATGTACCTTTAAAGCCAAGAGAAAAAAGGTTGTTTTTGTTATATTGAAATAGTGCGTTCTCTTCAAGATATCCCTGATAAGCATAGGCAGCATATTTTTTTGTCATTTCAGGAAATTGATACAAATATTTAAATCCCCCATCAGGCAATATATGTGTAGCCCTAAACACAAGTTTAGTTACATTTTCAAATTTGTTATTAATAACCTTAGTATTCGATACAAAAGCATGCAAAGACCTGTAATGATGGGTATTATTAATATTTGTGATATCATATTCGTAAGGCACAATTGCCGATGCATTGCCCCTGATTGCATCAGCAACAAAAAATCCAAGTTCTGAATTTTTATAGGTTACTTTTGTACGCAGGGCATAGCTATTATTTGTTGTATTAAACCCACCGGGAATAATTTTTCCACCTTTAGGATTCATGTAGTTTTGAAGAAAAGTACCAGTGCTATCGTAATCAGCTAATATCACCAAAGGGTATCTTCTGTTTTCAAAATACCCTCCGGGGTCATACCTGTTTAACCCATTATCTCCCATTGAATTATATTTATGAAAGGCAATACTCAACTTGTTATTTCCTGCAAAAGGTACCCCAAGAAAAATATCACTTCCAAATGTCCTGTTTTTTCCTGTAAAAGCTTTCACAACCACACCTTTAAAATTTTTTTGTGTAATCATGTTAATTACACCTGTAAAGGCTTGTGCACCAAACAATACGGTGCCAGGGCCCTGAATAATTTCTATCTGTTCAACATCTATAAAAATATTATCATACGTCCATAATAATGACCAGTTAAAACTGATATTATTTTGAATGATCCCATCTATCATTATAAGTATTTCAGGATTGCCAATCTCTCCAATTCCGCGATGCATATTGTATGTTGGATACTCTCCGCCTCCGTCGTTAAACATCATAAAATCAAATCCCGGAATATCCTGGCAAAGATCAACAAGGGTTTGATAACCCCGTTCTTCAATCATTTTTTTCGTTATCACTGTAATGTTTGAAGGTGCATTTTCAGATTTTTCTTCCTTAATAGATCCAGTTTCTATTTTAATATTTGCTAATTCCCTTAATGTATAATAATAAGTTTGATTTAATGTGTCATTATCCTGGCCCAATACGTTAATGGCAATAAAAAAAACTAATACTGTATTTATTAATATTGTGGTTTTAAGTTTCATAAATAAAAGTTACTAATAATTTTACGAATTCCAAATTGATATGTCAAAATACTACAGTCCCTAAAATGTTATATTTCAGTAAAATATATATCAACGTTTTTAGTATTGGTGATGAAAAAATAAACACGAAATAATATATCTCATTTTAAAAATGATTGTAATATTGTTCACTTTTATGTACGTAAAAAAAAGCTATTTGAACATTTCAAATAACCATGACTAACCCAAAAATTTTATTAGAAAGATCCAACCTCAGAAATAGTTTTCGTAAAAGAACCTACTACGGTATTAAATACTCAAAATAGGAAAAAGGCATACATAAATAAGATTACTGAACTATTAAACAGGCTGGTGTGGAGATTGCTAATTTCCCAAACTAATTTTCGCCTTATATTCAAAAATTTTAGTTCGTTAAATTAACACTCTCCACACTAGATTACTTTTTTTAAAAAAATATCTTATAATTATAAGTGATCGGCCATAAAATTTTGTCCTATAAAAAAGAAGAATTTTTGAACAAAAAAGAAAAACATAAAAACAACAAAATTTTTGAAAAGCAATTCGCGATGTTGTACAAAAACAATTACATACCACTGTGTCGCTATGCATATTACATTACCAGTAAAGAAATTTTGGCTGAAGAGATTGTACAAGATGTTTTTACCAATCTTTGGAACAAAAGAAAAAAACTAAGTATGGAAACAAATCCGAAAAGTTATTTATACATATCGGTAAGAAACCTGGCTTATAGTAGGATAAAAAAAATGAACAATCAAAATGAAACATATGAAATTCCGGAAATGGTTGAAGATACCAATACAACTTTTAATGAATCATTTTTTTTAAAGCAACTGAAACTTGCCATCCAAAATTTACCTGAAAAATGCAGGGAAATTTATTGCCTTAAATATTATGAAGGATTGACTTATAAAGAAATCAGCAATTATCTGAATATATCAGAAAAAACAGTGGAAGTACAAGTTTATAATGCTTTGCAAAAGCTCAGGATTATATTAAGGCCCTTTCAACAAGAATTTTATAATAATGATTAATATGACTGAACAGGAACATAAGCAAAATCTTATTTTAAAATTTATTGACAAAAGTTTGTCTCCCAAAGAAAAGGCAACATTTGAAAAATTACAACAAACTGACAAATATTTTGACGTTGAATGCAGGGAATTATCACAAATTTCTGCACAAACCAAAAAGGTTCCTTTACCACAATTCAATTATAAACCATTCAACAAGAAAAAAAAGTTCAAAGTTATTCCGTTGATCCCTGTTAAATGGGTCAAGGTGGCTGCAGTTTTATTAATTGGTATTTTTATAGGCATTGGTTCATTCTATTATATTTCGCATGACAAAAACCAGTTTTTAAAAGTATCAACCGAAAGGGGGGATAAAATTAAGGTAGAATTGCCTGATGGCATTAATGTTTGGTTGAATTCCAGAAGCGAAATCACATACAATGCGTCTTTCACAGGAAGCAACCGGATTATCGAATTAAAAGGGGAAGCTTTTTTTAGTATGGCCAAAAATATTTCACCATTTAGTATAAAAAGTTTTGATAATGAGATTATATGTACCAATGGGGCTTTCAATATAGAAAATGATACCATGTTACATACCACAGAGATAGAAGTTAAATCAGGTTGGGTTGCCCTTAGCAGTCCAAATACCAACAACCAACAGTTTATTGTTGAAGAAGGATTTAAAGGGAAAATTAATGATTACATTCCCATTTGGATAGAACAAAATACTAACCCCAATTATCTTGCCTGGCATACAGGTAAACTTTCATTTCATAAAACAACTCTTAAAGATGTGGCCGAGGTTTTAATGGATGTTTATGATGTTGAAATATCATTGACTAATGAAACAAAGTTTTGTTTGATATCCAACACATTTTATAAGCAGGATTTAAATTCCATTTTGAAAGAAATAGTAGTAAACCTGAATTTGAAAATAAAGAGAACTGATCATTCTATATTAATTACCGGTAGCTCATGTTAAACCGTTAAAATTAAAAATATGAAAAAAATAGTAATCACCCTGGTTTTAATAATGCTAGTAATTAAAGTAACCGGGCAATGTCATAAAATTCCCGAACCAAAGGCCCCTGAAGGATATGTTATCATCTCAAAAATTGATATCAGTATGAAAGAAGATGTCACCAAACTAAAATATTCACCTCATTTTTTATTACGGAATAATTATGAATATCTAATCCAAATAATCAATGCAGAAGGTTATTCAACTAATGTAGAAGCAAAACTTCTTGAAGACGAAAAATTAATTGGCACAAACTATAATAAAGAACAAAACAAAATTTATTCAGATTATTCATTTTTATGCCGGAATACAAAAGTATACTTGATGAAAGTGTCAAAAATCCGTGAAAGTGAAGAAAGTTGTGGCATACTGGTATTAATGGTAAAATCTCAAAATAAATCTGTTTCTGGCAACGATCCAGGAAATTCATACAACCATGATCCATCTATTTTTTTAATCGTGGAAAAAATGCCCAGGTTTCAAGATCAAAAAAGAACAGGGATCACAGAATTTCAAGAATGGGTCAATAATCAAGAAAAAGTTAAACAAGTAGTTAGAGAAAGTAACTTAACAGGTAAAGCGTATATTCAGTTTATTGTAAATTCAGAAGGTGAAGTTTGTGATGTAAAACCCAGTCAAAAAAGAACAAAACCAGAATTAGAAGCAGCAGCTGTTGATATTGTAGAAAGCTCACCAAAATGGATTTCACCGGGAACACAAAGGGGTAAACCTGTAAATATCCGGTTTACTGTTCAAGTTGATTTTAAAGCTGAATATAAAAATCCTGACTAGCCTGCTTTCATTCTTGAAACTAAGATTTCCATGCACTACGTTTTTTAACCCGGATTTAATCTGTAAGTTGAACAAATCCTAATAGCATAATATATCCGGACAAATGAGTCTAACAACATTATGCTTGCAATATTAATCCACGTTATTACCTTCAAAGCTTCGTTTCACTTTTGCATATGCAAAAGTGAAACGAATTGCACAAATGAGCAATGGAGTATGGATCGCAATCTGGGAACCGAATAGCTGGGTGGCTGTGAGCTCATGCAAGTAAAGCCCGATTTAGAGATACCCAAATTGGGGGAATGGAATGCTCTCAAATTTGATGTAAAGTAATCGTCAGAAAATAAGGGAATTTTTCGGGTTAATAGAAAGAAATCAATTTTGATAATTCGTTAGCTTAATGTATGATAATTTATTTTTATAAAAGACCGTTCAAAAAATTTTTAACAATTCAAATGGTCAGTTTTGAATATCAGACAATTCAGGATCATTTTACAAATTTATAAGAAAATATTTCATCCCTTGCGCAAGTTTTTTTTAATAGGTTTGTCTAAAAGGATATTTAACTAATACAAATCTGAATGAGAAAATATTTACTTTGGATGTTCATGTGCTTGTTGGTAGCGCAAATAGCTAGCTCACAAAAATATACATTAACAGGAAAAATAGCCGACCAATCTACCCAGGAGACATTAATCGGTGCACACGTGCAAGCGACAGATAAAAATGATACATCAAGAGTGTACCATGCCATCACTGATAATGAAGGTTCTTTTTCAATTGAAAAAATGGAAAAAGCTACCTATAAGTTATCTGTAAGTTATTTGGGTTACAAAACCTATACAAAAGATGTTCAAGTATTGTTTAAAGAACAAACCGTTGGTACTATAGCGCTTGCCTCAGAATCAAAAGAAATTGATGAAGTAACGGTTGCCGGACAGGCTCCCCTGGCAATACTTAATGGGGACACAACAGAGTTTGTAGCAAGTGCTTATAAGATGAACCCTGATGCAAATGTGGAAGATATGGTGAAAAAAATGCCCGGGGTCACAATAGAAGACGGTACCGTAAAAGCCCAGGGTGAAGAAATAAAAAAGGTGCTTGTTGATGGTAAAACATTTTTTGGCGAAGACCCATCAATAGCTCTGAAAAATTTACCTGCTGAAATTGTTGACAGGGTACAGGTGTTTGATGAACAAAGCGAACAATCAAGATTTACAGGATTTGATGATGGCCAAACTACCAAAACCATGAACATTGTTACAAGAAGTAACAGAAGAAACGGAAGTTTTGGTAGAATATCCGGTGCTTACGGAGATCAGGACAGATACGCTGCCGGGGTAAATTATAATAAATTTAATAATAACCAACGTATTTCACTAATCGCTTCTTCAAACAATGTTAACCAGCAAAATTTCGGAATGCAAGACTTATTGGGGATAAGAGGTGGCCGTGGAGGTGGCGGGTTCGGAGGAGGTTTCGGACGTGGCCGCGGAGGCAATAATTTTGGGAACTCAACCCAAGGCTTATCAACGATTAATTCAGTTGGGCTGAACTATAGCAATAATTTTGGTGAAAAAATCAGGTTATCGGGAAATTACTTTTTCAACAATAATAATGATGATATTTTCCAGCGCTCAATAACTGAATATATTCTCAGCGATGATTCAAGCAGGATGGAAAATTCCAATCTTATATCAGAAACAAAAAACTATAACAACAGGTTTTATCTTAGATTTGAATGGGAAATTGATTCAATGAATTCTTTGAGCATTATCCCTTCCGTGAATTTTCAGTCAAATTTTGCAGAATCAAATGCAACTGAATCACAATCATTTTTTATTGAAGATATAAATGATATCAAATATACCTCATTATCATACGATAATAGGGAAACAACCGGGTACAATATTTCAAACAGAACCACATACAGGCATAAATTCAAGAAAGATGGCCGCACCTTTTCTCTTGACCAAAATACCAGGTTCAATGAAAACGATCCGTACAGTACTTCTGTTTCAAATATAGAATATTTTACATCTTTGATAAATAAAACAACTGACAGGATTACTTCCACCAATACAGATGGTTATTCTTTAACAACAAACCTCGCATATACTGAACCAATTGGTAGAATAAGTTTAGTGCAGTTAAATGTTCGAAATTCGTATTCAAAATCATATTCGTTTAGAAAAACTTCCGATCTGGATTCAATGTTGAATGCCCATCTGCAAATTGATACCCTTTCTAATAAATACCTAAATTATTATGTAACCAATAGTGCTGGCCTTTCTTACCTATTGCGGACCGATAAGTTATCTGCAAACTTTAGCGTAGAAGCTCAGAACTCCAGTTTGTCAGGAGATCAAACATATCCGCGTGAAGCAGAAACAGAAAAAAGCTTTTTCAACATATTGCCAAATTTCCAGTT
>JBNLCS010000596.1:0-2726 GCA_050303935.1 Bacteroidales bacterium | reverse complement strand
AGGTCAATTCCTTTGGTAATTTTAGTAAAAGTGTCTTGCCCTGGTTTTATATATCTTCTATTATTATGTGTTTCTGGCATACCATCAAGTGTCACCTGAATTTCCCGAATAGTTAACTTTTTTAAATCGTCTATGTATTCTTCAATGTGGTATCCGTTTGTAACTATGGCCAGTTCAAGTTTGTTTTCTATACATTTCAGAAAAAAATATTCAACTTCAGCTTTATATTTCTTTCCTGTAAGCAAGGGTTCACCACCAAACAGGGTAATATATTTTCTTCTGGATGAAAAATTATTTTGTATGTATGTAAAAAAAGCGTCAGTAATTTGTTTTTTCAATGGTTGGGGTTCATTGTTGTAACCAGATTGATAGCAATAAGAGCACCTGAAATTGCAAGCATATGTTGACACAAAAAACAGTTGGATTTCATCGTTATCACGGTTATCAATAAAATCAAGATATTTTTTTCGGTATAGTTTTTTTTCACTTTCGGGGTCAACAATATAGCCTTTCGAAATATATTCACTATGGTTTAATTTATTGCCATGCAGAAATTCTTTTGCTTCGCTTTCTGTCAATATGTCAGCATTTCCAGATAGAAGATTTACAATGTAAAAGTCACTACTATCTTTAATCCTAGATATAACATTATATTTAGATATATTCATATATAAATTTATAGATACATTACAAACTTTATGCCTTTTTTAAATTTTAGAATTTAAATGCTATTCATTGCTATTAAGCAATGTTTGAAAGTATTTATAGTAAATTTTTTCTTTTTCTGCCGATGCCTTTTTTTCTCTTTCCAGAAAATCATTTCTACTTTCATTCGTACGTTTTGGATCAAATACACTGTTTTTTTCCCATTCTTGTTCAAGTTCATTTTCGAAATAATAGGTTGCAACTACTTCGTAAAAAGCCCCCCAGATAATGATGCTTTTATCTGCAGAAGCTGAAGCAAACATATTACCCCTGTGGTTGAATTCAACATCATTAACAGCATCTTTATGCTCAATATATGTGTAAATACAATCCCCGGTTTTAATGTCCCACAACCGTATTGTTTGGTCTAAAGAACCAGTGAGGAAAAACCTGCCTGAAGGGTGAATACACACGCACATTATAGCATCTGTATGCCCTGAAAGTGTTTTATAGTGGCCACCTGTTTCAACATTCCATATTTTAACCATTTTATCATTTCCAACACTAACCAGGTATTTGTCGTTTGGTGTAAATTCCACGTCATATATGTTTTCAGAGTGCCCAATACCGGCCTTTTCAACTTCAACATTTGTAGTATTCCATATAAAAACATTAAGATCAAGTGAACCTGTGGCAAAATATTTTCCGTTATGACTAAATGCGACAGCCAGCGTTGTTTTTTCATGTGCTTCTGGCCTGGCTATTATTTCATCAGAGTATAGGTCCCACAAATAAGGTTTTTTCTCAAATGTACCACTGATCATTTTTCGGTTATCAGAGGTAACGTCAAACGACCAAACATCTGTATGATGGGTCCATACCTCATCCTGTTTTTCAAGCAATGTATTCCATGCTTTTACAGCGCGGTCGCCTGCTGACAAAATGGTTACCCCATCGTTTAAACAAACAATCTCCCTTACCGGCCGATAATGTGCTTCAGTTTCAAGCACAGCTTCCCCGGATTCAAGGTCCCATTTTATCATTTGCATATCATCCCCACCACTAAACAGGTATTTATCATCTGCTGAAAACGCTATCGCGTTCACAGGTTCAGAGTGCTTTTTTAGAATCATACCTTTATAATCCACTTCATCTTTAGAATATAGACCTAAACTATTTAAAAACAAACAACATGAGAGTAATAATAATTTATCAGTAAGTGGCAGAAATATTTTCATAAAGACAGGTTTTTAATTAAAAAATTCTGTATTTAAAATTAATAAATTATTATGGTTGATAAAGAAAATTAATAGCAAAGAGTAGCTATAAAATAATACAAAGGGCAATCAGTAATCGACTGCCCCGAAAATCGTCAGATTAATTTTATTGAAAACCTAATCGTGGCATCCAACTGCGTTTCTTGAGTTTTTTGCACAACATTGTGCAGTTTTAACTTTTTTTTCTGATTTTTCAATAATTAATGATTTCATATTAATTCAATTATTTTAATTACAACAACATTTTTTAGTTTTACTTCCGGCAATGGTAAAACTACAAACTTCAATTTCACCCTTGCTATACGGTTTAGATTCTTCTAAGATACTAATATTTTTAAATCCTGCTTTTTCCAATTGGTCAAAATATTCGTTTCTGGTAACTGCACCACCCCAACATTCAGATACAGCTACCGGGTCATTTTTATATTTTTCAGGTACCTGGGAGGTAGCATATATATCACTTACTATAAAGCGACCGCCGGATTTTAAAATTCTGTGAATTTCCTGCCATACTTTGTATTTATCTGAAGCATGATTGAGTGTGCAATTTGAAATAATAAGGTCAACACGGTTAGCAGGTATGGCTATTTCATCAAGGTTTGATTTAATAAACTCAATATTTTCAATACCAAGTTTCTCAGCATTTTGCCGGGCTTTCTTTAACATTCCTTCCGAAATATCAACACCATACACAAAACCTTCTTTACCGGTTTGTTCCGCCATTCTAATTGCATCGGTGCCCCGTCCGCTTCCAAGGTCAACACATATTTCACCTTCTTTCACCTCACTAAAATGAATGGCATT
>JBNLCS010000595.1:0-3067 GCA_050303935.1 Bacteroidales bacterium | reverse complement strand
AATTTTGTCATCGCGATCCCGGCGAATGTCGGGAGAAGCGTTCTCATGAGATTACTTTTTAATCTTGTATTTCTGTAAATCGTTTATCGTTATGACATTATAAATTGTTGAGAATTATTATGAAAAAAAAATATTGGAATAAGAAGAGAAGATAAAAACATTTGGGAAAGGAGAGTGCCTTTAACTCCCGAACATGTTAAAAAATTAAAAGATGTGTTCGATGATAATACATACAAGCATTTATCCCTGGCAAGGTTAGAATTAATCAAAGGTATATCCTTACATATATCGGATATAAAAAACAAAGTAAAAGAGATGGGTGAAGCTAGAAAATTGGCAAATAGCTTCAAAGATATCAAGAGAAGAGCTGATAAATATTCAAAAACTGTGTTACCATTTCTTGATGATATTAGGCAACATATTGATAAGCTAGAACAAATTGTAGACAATGAAATGTGGCCATTACCCAAATATCGTGAAATACTTTTTGCCAGATAAAATGAGCTATATAATATAATCACAGTATTATCGTTAATATTAATTAAGGAAAAATCTTTTATTTATAAGCAAAAAGATATTAATTTACGGTTTGCTTAGGTTAATTTATAGAATAGATTATAAAAATGGTTTAAATCCTGTTTTAAACTTAAATTAATGATGAAGAGAATTATTTTCATAATAACAGTTATATCCCTATCTTCGAATAGTTCATTCACACAGCGCGCCAATAGGATACAAAAGGCAATTGATGTATATATGGCAGGAGAATATCATGAAGCAGTTCCCATGCTGAACGATGCTTACAACCTTACCAATGACAGCGAAGTAAGGGCACAAATAGTTTTTTATATTGCTGAGTGTTACCGGAAGACGAATAATCCTAAAAAAGCTGAAAGCCAGTACAGAAAGGCACTTGCACGGGATTACCCTGACCCTGTGGCTATTTTATACTATGCAGATGCCCTGAAAATGAACGAAGAATACGAAGAAGCTATTGAAGAATACAAAAGATATGCTGAACGGGTACCCGACGACCCACGGGGAGAAAATGGGGTGAAATCATGTAGAATGGCCATGGCCTGGCTTGATAACCCAAATGGTTACATTGTGGAAAATATGAAATTTTTCAATTCCAGGGAAAATGATTATTCACCATATTTTGCTAAAGAAGATTATTCTGTAGTATATTTTACCTCATCGCGTGAAAACTCAACAGGTAATGATATGCATGGGGGTACTGGTGAAAATTTTTCTGATATTTATGTGTCAACAAAAGACCGCAAAGGTAGCTGGAGTTCACCTGTCCCACTTGATGAAACCATTAATACTGAGTTTGAGGAAGGAACACCAGTATTAACATCAAGTTATAATACCTTGATTTTTACACGTTGCGAAAAAAGCCAGAAAAAAAGTATGGGATGTGCTTTATACGAAGCCAGGCGTGAAGGAGAGGGTTGGGGAAAACCCAAACCACTTGAAATTTCTGGTGATAGTATAGTAATCGCTCATCCGGCTCTATCACCTGACGGTTTAACGCTGTATTTTGTTTCTGATATGGAAGGGGCTATGGGGGGTAAAGATATTTGGTATTGTACCCGTACAAGTACTGGTGACAATTGGGGGGATCCGGTAAACATGGGGGATCCGGTTAATTCTTTAGGAGATGAGGTTTTTCCATATGTACATCACGATGGAACATTTTACTTTTCATCTAATGGACATCCCGGCATGGGAGGTTTAGATATTTTTAAAGCCAAAAAAAATGGATCGGGCGAATGGGAAATAGAAAATCTCAGATATCCAATTAATTCTTCGGCAGATGACTTTGGTATTGTATTTGAAAATGAAGTTGAAAGAGGTTTTTTCTCCTCTACAAGAAATTCAAGGGCTGGCGATGAAATATTTTCATTTTACCTTCCACCGCTTAAATTCAATATAATTGGTACTGTAAAGGATGAAAAAACCAACAAACCATTAACTGATGTCAGGGTGAAATCAATAGGCAGTGATGGTATACAGGTTGAAACTACAACTGGAGAAGATGGCACGTTTAAATTTATGATGAAGCCGAAAACAGATTATGTTTATGTTACTACAAAAGAAGGGTATCTAAATGGTAAAGACCGTGAAACTACAAAAGGGTTGGAGTCAAGCAAAGACTTTTACCCGGTTATTTACATGACTTCAATTGCAAAACCAATTGAACTTTCACAAGCTGATGTATTTTATGAATTTGGCAAATGGGACTTAAGGCCTGAAGCTATGGTAGCCCTTGATAAATTAGTAGAGATATTAAATGATAATCCAAATATTACGATTGAGCTGATGTCTCATACAGACCATATAGGAAGTGATGAGGCAAACATAACACTCTCGCAAAAAAGGGCACAGTCCGTCGTAGATTATTTGATTAGCAAAGGCATAGCTTCTGACAGATTGGTGGCTAAAGGATATGGTGAAAGTATGCCAAAAGAAGTAGATGAAAACCTGAACCGAAAAAGCCCCTTCCTAAAAACCGGGGTAAAATTAACTCAGGAATACATTGAATCACTTGAAAATGAAGATTATCAAGAAATTGCTAAACAAATAAACAGAAGAACTGAATTCAGGGTGTTAAGTACGGATTACAAAAGAAATTAACATAAATACTTGCCGGGTTGCGCAGACATTTCGGCAAGATTGTTTGTGCTTTATCTCCCAGAAATTCACAGGAAGGTATTGAAAAAGAATCAACTCATTGATTATAATTTGTTTACGTTCCGTTAAACCAAAGCGTTTAAAGATCAGTGCGATATGAAAGTATTCATATCGGTCATGTAAATTTCATCAATTTCGGTTTAGGTCAATTAAACTATTTATATAGAAATAGTTTTTTAAAAAGCTTACAATTTTGTAACTTATGTAAGCTATTTTCAAACCTTATACGTTGAAAACACAACATATAAAAATATTAATAAAAACCTTTTATCATCATTGTTAAACGGTTTTTGTTTTTCAACTAATAAAAAGCTTCATGGATAAATATTCAACCATTAATATTAGAAAAGGGCAAAAATCAAAAAAGGTA
>JBNLCS010000594.1:0-1928 GCA_050303935.1 Bacteroidales bacterium | reverse complement strand
ATAATCTGGCCAGTCGTCATGTGGACTATGAAGGTGTTGATGTTGAACAAGGGGATCCCTGGGGGTATCGTCATCAGATTAATATTGCTGATAGTGGTTATGGCTCACGTGGCCCGCGTGTATGGAATGATCGTGCCGGTGAAGTAGGGCGTACACTTAACGTGAATGATTTTGACCTTGACCGTATCTTTGGTGAAGAAGGTGTACAGATTGTTCATTTATCAGGTTTAATAGGTGCCCTTTCTGAAAATACGAGTGAGTTTTGTTTACAATTGGCAAGGGCAGCAAAAAAATACAATACTAATATATCTTTCGACCTGAATTATCGCGCTTCATTTTGGAAAGGACGGGAAAAAGAATTACACGATATTTTTACCGAAATAGCCGGAATATCAGATATATTAATAGGTAACGAGGAAGATTTTCAGCTTTGTCTGGGTATTGAAGGCCCTGAAGCTGGGGGCGAAGACATTTCTTCAAAAATCGATGGATTTAAAGGGATGATCAATAATGTAAAAAAAGCATTCCCGAATGCTTCTGTTTTTGCAACTACCTTGCGGCAAGTGGAATCTGCGAATAGTCACCTTTGGGGGGCTATCATGTCAAGTGGTAGAGATTGGCATGTTATTGAACCAAGGCAAATTACTGTTTTAGACCGTATTGGTGGTGGTGATGGCTTTGTTGGGGGTATGTTGTATGCAATCCTTAGAGGATGGGAAGAAGAAAAGTGGGCTCAGTTTGGATGGGCAACCGGTGCCTTGGCAACTACCCATCTTACCGACTATGGCCAGCCGGCTGATGAAGAGCAGGTTTGGAGTATTTGGGCTGGAAATGCACGTGTAAAAAGATAATTAGTATTCTGTAAACAATAAAATGATGTATCTAACGAAATGGGGACAGTCTGGTAAAAGAAATTTAGCTTCTCCATATTTAAGGTGACGCGTCACTGGCTTTTACGTTTAATAATAAGAAGGGGATGCAAAAAATTACTTTTAGGCATCCCCTTCTTGTATGGAAATGTCAAGTAGGTACTACCAATGACATTCTTGGGATAAAATTATGATCCTTGTGAGGCATAAATTCGATGAATAGAAGATATCTGGGTATTATTTATAAAAATGTATTACAGAATTTATTAAACAATGTGTTATTTTCTTTTTATATTTAACGTATCAATAATAATTTCAAGTAGTTTTTCAGTTTTTATAGGTTTTGTTATGAAATTGTCAAATTTGGCAGCTTTTATTTTTTCTATATCTTCGCCAAGTGCATAAGCTGTTTGAGCAATTATTTTTATTCCGGGGTTATTTTCTTTTATTTTTTTTGTTGCTTCGTACCCATTCATTTCTGGCATCTTAATATCCATTAATATGAGGTCAGGTGTTTTGTTTTGTTCTTTTATATAATTAACAATTTGTTTACCATTAGTGAACTCATCAATATTGGCATCGTATTTTCTTAATATTTTTGATAATAGTTTAAGGTTGTCAGGTTCATCTTCAACCACTGCAATGGTAAGCCCCTGAATGTGTTGATATTTTATTTCTATTCCATTTTTCTTTGGCTCAATTGAGTGGTCTATTTGTTCAATTTTGGCAGGGTGTGTAAAATAAAATACTGATCCTTCTCCTTTTTTTGATTTAACCCAAATTTCACCACCAAAAAGTTCACATAACTTTTTTGATATTGATAGGCCCAGCCCTGTTCCTCGGTTTATAATACCTTCGTTTTCATCAATTTTCCAAAAACGATCAAATATTTTCTTTTGATCTTCTTTATCTATTCCTGCCCCGTTGTCTTTAACATAAAATTCTACAAAATCTTTATTGTCATATTTGTAACCAACTTCAATACATCCTTTTGGTGTAAATTTTATAGCATTTGAAACAAGGTTGGTAATTATTTGATTTAATCGCAATGGATCAGTG
>JBNLCS010000593.1:0-9422 GCA_050303935.1 Bacteroidales bacterium | reverse complement strand
AAATAAACATTGATGTAACTGAACTGGCATCTGAAGAAACAAAGCAAAAAATTGAGAACAAAGATTCTCTGGCTAAAATCATGTCGAATACGTTTTATGATGTGTATGACTTTTTAAACCAAAACAGTGATCCGGCCTTGGCAGCTTTGGTTGCAACAGGGGTTTGGGTTGAAGGTCTCTATATTTCCATGCAAATATCTGATGAGACTTTTCAGAATAATGATTTTGTTGAAATTATATATAACCAACAGGCTTCATTAAAGAAGTTAATTGAATTACTTGATTTATTTGAGGGAGAAGAAGTTGTTGTGCAACATAAAAATGCATTGGTAAAACTTGAAAAACAGTTTGAATCAACAGATGGTAGCCTTACCCTTGAGCAATTAAATGCAATTGGACAAACTATTTCTACCATACGTTCTTCAATTGTTGAGTAGATAAAAATTTATAAAAGTGGATAGCCCTTTGAGAAAAGGGCTATTTTTGTTTTAAATATCACGTTTAATGAATGAAGGTGTTTTAAAAGCTCTGATGAAGCTATTTGCTATTCTGGCAAATGTAAGTGAATCGGGACAAACCAGAAATGACCGCTACATTGTTTATGAATATCTGCACAGGCAATTTAGTAATGAACTGGTAACAAGGTATCTTTTGTATTTTGATGATCATGTGAAACTATTTAACCCCCCCCTTCAAAACTGGGAAACAGATGCCATTGCAAAACGGGATAAAGATAAAAAAAGTAATCTTATCAAACTTTGTGAGCAGTTGAATGAAGAATTACGAAGAGATCAAAAAATCCTGATCATCGTCCACTTGTTAGATTTTATATATCAAACTGAAAATTTAGATGATTTTCAGGTTGAATTGATGGATACCCTTGCTGATAAATTATTAATAGATAAAAATGAATATGGGGATATTGTAAATTTTACTATAAACAAGCCACACCAGGTTATTTCAGAAAATTTATTGACCATTAGCGGCAGTGAAAAAAATGTGTCAAAAAAAATTAAACATCTTTATATTTATAAGGTAGAGGGATTATTTCATGTACTTCGGATAAGAAGTACAAATACATTTATTTTTAGGTATTACGGGGAAGAATCCCTGAATTTAAATGGTCATGTTGTACGCCCTGATCGTTCATACATATGGTATCCGGGTTCAGTTATTAAAAATGCCAAATTTGGTTCTATTTATTATACATGGATGGTGGGCAAATTTATAGAGGATACTACCAAAAATAAGTTTGTGTTTACCGCAGAAAATGTAGAATACTCATATGGTAACTCAGATACTGGCTTAAAAAAGTTTACCCTGAATGAAGAATCTGGAAGGCTAATTGGCATAATCGGAGGAAGTGGTTCTGGTAAGTCGACCCTGTTAAAAGTGTTGAATGGCACCCTTAAACCAAAAATGGGAAGTTTAAAGATCAATGGAATTGATATACATGACAATTCAGAGGAACTTGAAGGGGTGATCGGATACGTTCCTCAGGATGATGTTTTAATCAAGGAATTGACTGTTTACCAGAATTTGTATTACAATGCTAAATTAAGTTTAAGCAGATATTCCGAAGAAGAGATAAGGGAAATAGTTGAGCAAGCGTTAAATAATTTTGACCTGATTGAAGCAAGGGACCTGAAAGTAGGTGACTCAATTAATACATATTTAAGCGGGGGACAACGAAAAAGGTTAAATATAGCCCTTGAATTAATTCGGGAACCCTCTGTTCTCTTTGTGGATGAACCAACATCAGGATTATCGTCTGCAGATTCTGAAAAAGTAATGAACCTACTTAAACGACAAACATATAAAGGGAAATTGATTTTTTCAATTTTACACCAGCCTTCTTCCGATATGTTCAAATTACTGGATAAATTACTCGTAATTGATCAGGGCGGGAGGGTGATTTATTATGGTAATCCAATTGAAGCACTATCATACTTTAAAAGAATAAACCATACGGTTGATGCTGAAGAAAGTGAATGTTTAACATGCGGTAATATTAATACGGATCAGATTCTTAGAAATGTAGAAGCCCGTGTGGTAGATGTAAATGGCAGGCTAACCAGGAAAAGAAAAACATCGCCCCAGGAGTGGTATGAAAATTATATAGGTAATATTGACCCAATTATTAAGCAGATTAAGCGGCCACATTCCGATTCTGTGCCAAGAAGCTATTTTAGTATTCCGAAAAGAGTTCAACAATTAAAATTGTATTTTACCCGGGATATTTTAGCAAAACTTGCAAATAGGCAGTATTTGTTTATAAACCTCCTTGAAGCCCCATTATTGGCATTGATCCTTGCTTTTTTCACAAGAAGTTCAATAAACCTGTCTGATGACAGTTATGTGTATAATTTCAGTGAAAATGTAAATATTAACGGATTTTTATTTATGAGCGTTATTGTCGCACTTTTTATGGGAATGGTTATTAGTGCTGAGGAGATATTCAGGGACCGTAAAATATTAGAGCGCGAACGGTTCTTAAATTTAAGCCGGTTTAGTTATCTCCAATCCAAGATACTTATTCTTTTTATGTTTTCGGCTGTACAAACGTTCACTTTCGTTTTGGTTGGGAATTCATTTCTTGAAATTAAAGGCATGACATTTCGTTTTTTTATTATCTTATTTACAACGGCTTGTTGGGCTAATTTAGTTGGTTTAAATATATCTTCAGGATTTAATTCGGTAGTAACCATATATATCTTAATACCCTTGGTCATAGTCCCCCAACTGTTATTGAGTGGAATTGTTATCGATTTTAATAACATGAACCCCAAAGCCCGTTCGGTTAAATATGTTCCAATCATAGGTGATATAATTACTGCCAGATGGTCATATGAAGCACTGGCAGTAACCTTGTTTAAAGACAACGAGTTTGAAAAGAATTTCTACGAGTATGATAAATTAATGGATAACACCATATTTAACCGTTCTGTTCTTATTCCGGTTCTTTATGAAAAGGTGAAATTTAGTGAAAGGCATTTGCACGATAACACTAAATTTAAACAGATAAATGATGATTTGAAATTGCTGAAAAATGAGATTACAAAAATAAAAAACAAATTGAGAATCAATTCAGACAACATTATTGATAACCTTGAAATAGATAACCTTGATTCAAATACTTTTTCATTGCTTTATAATTATCTTGATGAATTTGATGTTTATAACCGAATGTTGTATCAAAGATCATTGCAAGGTAAAGAGGATAAGTATAATGAAATGACCAAAAGATTGGGAGGAAGGCAGGATTTTATTTTATTGAGGAACAGTAACCATAACAAACAGCTTACATCTGTAGTATCTAATGAACAAGAGGTAAGGGAATACGTATTAAGTAACAATGAAATAGTAAGAATGAAATCTGCCGTTTATAGGGACCCCGTATCAAAAAATGGGAGGGCCCATTATTATGCCCCTTATAAACAAATTGGCAAAATTAAAATTGACACGTTCTGGTTTAATGTTATAGTGATATGGTTGTATACCCTATCCTTTTATGTAGCCTTGTATTATGAATTACTTCGTAAACTAATAGAATATGGTGAACATATTAAATTGCTTAGGTTTAGCAGACGAAAAATATTGAAATTGTTGCAAGGTGAAAAATAGAAACCTGCTTTAAAATAGGTTGTTTTCATTTTAGAACATTTGAACAGCCTCAATAATTCCTTTATAGGTTGATTTATGAAATAAATAAATTTGACTTTTTTATTAATTTGTTGTAAATAAGTGTTTTAAAATCAATATAAAAATAAAGGATCATAACATTTTATAAAAAATTCTTACTAAATTTATATAACGCGAAAGCTGAAAGGTACCTGTGTGTTTAATAACATATGCCTCAATCGATGTAATTATGTTTAAGGTTGCTGAAATTTAAGTAATTTTACAATAAAATATTTTTCACTTTAATATATTGTACATCAATGGATTTATTGAGTCAGATTATTGAAAATGCTAAAAGGCAGGATAAAACGATAGTATTGCCGGAAGGGGAAGAGGAAAGAACTCTCCAGGCAGCAGATAAAATTTTGTCAGAAGACATTGCGAAAATAATATTAATAGGGGACCCTGCTGAAATTGAAAAAAAAGCAGGGTCTTTTTCTTTAAAAAACATCAACAAAGCAACTGTTGTAAATCCATTGAAGCATGAAAAGATGGATGCTTATATTGATCTTATGGTTGAATTGAGAAAACATAAAGGTCTAACAAGAGAAAAAGCTGGTGAGTTAATAAAAGATCCGTTGTGCCTGGCTACAATAATGATAAAAGCAGGTGACGCGGATGGAGAAGTTGCAGGTGCCGAAAACTTTACCGGTGATGTTTTACGTCCGGCATTTCAGTTTGTAAAGACCCAACCAGGTATAAGTGTTGTTTCCGGTGCATTTATTATGATTTTAAAGGATAAAGAATTTGGTGAAAATGGAATTGTTGTTTTTGCTGACTGTGCTGTCCACCCTGACCCCGATGCAAAGCAATTAGCAGAAATAGCTGTTGCTACTGCTCAAACCACAAGAGCAATTGCCGGTTTTGAACCCAGGATTGCCATGTTGAGTTTTTCAACCAAAGGTAGTGCAACGCATCCTATGGTTGATAAAGTAGTAAATGCTACACGTATTGCCAAAGAAATGGCACCAGATCTTAAAATTGACGGTGAACTGCAATCGGATGCGGCAATAATTGAGAAAATAGGCAAAAGTAAAGCTCCTGGAAGTGATATTGCGGGTAAAGCTAATGTGTTGATTTTCCCTACACTCGAAACAGGTAACATTGCGTACAAGCTGGTACAAAGGTTGGCTCATGCCGAGGCCATAGGCCCTGTGTTACAAGGGATGGCAGCCCCAATAAATGATCTTTCCAGGGGATGTTCGGTAAGCGATATAGTTAACCTGGTGGCAATAACTGTTAATCAGGCTGCCGGGATCAATAAAAAAGTTAGTAGTTAGAAACAAAAAATATTAAAACATGGCTGAAGTATTAGAAAATTATGCTTTGAGTAAAGACGTACAGGTCATTCAAAAAGGAAGCATTCAAAAAGTGGGAATCGTTGGTTGCGGTGTTGCCGGGCAGGAAATAGCACGTGTAATTAGTCAACATGGCATTGAACTTGTATTTATAGACCTTACCGAAGAAAGAATAAACCAAATAATGGATGATATCGGTAAGCAAATAGATGAAGTAATAAGTAAATGGGGGCTTACCAAAAGTGATAAACGGGCTATCGTTTCAAGGATTTCAGGAAGTACAGATTATAAGGCTATACGTGAGTGCGACATCGTAATTGAAACAATTAACACCCAATCACCAGGCGCTAATAAAGAAATCCGTAAGGAAGTATTTAAAAAGATTGAGGAACACGTGAACGATGATACGGTAATTCTTTCTAATATTTCATCGATCATGATATCAGATATTGCCAGTGTACTTAGAAAACCGGAACGGGTTTTAGGAATGCATTTTTTAACTCCAGCAACTACTGTTAAAATAGTTGAAGTAGTGAAAGGTGTTAAAACTAACACGGAATCATATGAAAAAGTGGTTCGTTTTGCTAAAATGATAGATAAACAGGTTGTTACCCTGAATGAATCTCCTGGAAATATAAGTACCCGTCTTATTGTTTCATTAATAAATGAGGCTTGTGAGACGTTCATTGAAGGAGTTGCTTCAATTCGTTGTATAGACAAAACGATGAAACAGGGCTTTGGAATGCAATTTGGCCCGTTTGAATTGGCTGACAGGATTGGCCTTGATAAGATATTAAAATGGATGGACAATTTATACACTGAATTTGGTGATCAGAAGTTTAAAGCATCACCGGTTTTGAAAAGACTTGTAAGACTGAACTACCTTGGCCGTAAAACAAATAAAGGGTTTTATCAATATGAAGATAATAAAATAGTGGGCGTATCACTTAACACGCTTGAGTTAAAATAGTTAAAAAAGAAAGAAAATGAAGATAATTGTATTAAATTGTGGTAGCTCCTCTATAAAGTATCAGCTTATTGACATGGCAAAAGAAACTGTTTTGGCCAAAGGGGTTGCAGAAAAAATAGGATTACATGGGTCGTTTATAAAAAATGAAAGGTTCGATGGTGACAAAGTGAAACTGGAGGGTGAAATTGTTGACCATCAGATTGCAATAGAATACATCCTGGGAATCCTTTCCAGCAAGAAAAGAGGGGTTATTAAAAGTTTTGATGAGATAGATGCTGTTGGACATCGGGTAGTTCATGGCGGTGAAAAGTTTCATAGCAGTGTGTATATAACCGATGAAGTGCTTTCTACAATGAATGAATGTATTGATTTGGCCCCCTTACACAACCCCCCAAACCTTAAAGGTATTTACGCAATACAAGGATTATTACCTAAAGTTCCGCAGGTTGGGGTTTTTGATACGGCCTTTCACCAAACTATGCCAGATTATGCTTTTATGTATGCCATACCCTTTAGTTTATATATAAAACATGGTTTACGGCGTTATGGATTTCATGGTACCAGCCATAACTTTGTTTCAAAAAGGGCTTGTGAAATATTGGGAAAAGATATTAAAACACAAAAGATTATTACGTGCCATCTTGGCAACGGTGCATCTATTACAGCAATAAAATATGGTAAATCCGTGGATACATCAATGGGATTGACACCTGTTGAAGGGCTTATTATGGGCACCCGTTGTGGCGACCTTGATCCGGGCGTGTTATTGTATGTTATGCAAAAAGAGGAAATTGGTGCGAGCCAGGCAAATGCACTTATTAATAAACACAGTGGGGTACTTGGTATTACAGGCATTTCTTCAGATATGAGAGAAGTAGAAGAAGAAGCATTTAACCATGATAATAAAAAAGCCCAACTGGGATTGAATATGTATCATTACAGGATACGGAAATACATAGGGTCTTATGCGGCGGCCATGGGGGGTGTTGATATTCTTGTTTTTACAGGAGGTATTGGAGAAAATGGATCAGAATCAAGGGAAGAGATATGCCAGGATTTTGAATACCTGGGCCTGGATTTTGACAAAGAAATAAATGAAGGCAAACGAGGTAAAGAAATAGTGATTTCAAAGCCTGGTTCCAGGGTAACCGCTATTGTTGTGCCTACTAACGAGGAATTGGTAATAGCAAGGGATACTAAAGAAATTGTTGAAAAACTATAATTTTTTGGAATGCTGGAATTGCTGAATAATGCATAAATGTGTGCTGTATTTTCTATTCCAACATTCCAGTGTTCCATTTTTAGTTTTGATTATTCTATAAATTGTATGGATAATATTTCCGTCTTATACTAAATCTAAAGGGCTTTTTTGTATCTTGAAAATAAAAATGAAAAGCCTCAGTCAGCTTGAATATTCTAAAAATAAAGTAAAAATTCACCTTGTGGTTGCTTGTGCTGATGATATTCACGTGTTGCAGGCAGTGAAGAGGGCTGAACAAAATGGTTTTGTATACCCTGTTTTATGTGGTGACAGGGATAAAATAGTAAGAACATTTACAAAAGACATATATTTTACTGAAGAGAACATATTCAATATGGCCGATATCGACCAAATAGTAAAGCTTGTTTCAGAATATACTAAAGAAAATGTTCCATGTGCTTTAATGAAAGGTAATGTTACAACGGCTGAATTAATGCGTGAAGTTATTAAAAAAGATTATGGTTTGCGCACTGAACGAATAGTAAGTCATGTAGCCCTTTTTGAAAATCCTAATTATCATAAACTTTTTGTAGTTACCGATTCAGCTATGAATATTGCCCCTAAATTGGGAAAAAAAGTACAGATTTTGCAGAATGCGGTGGACTTTTTATTACAATTAGGAATAGAACAGCCTAAAGTTGCCTGCATTACTGCACTTGAGACTATAAATAAAAGTATTGAAGCAACATTGGACGCATATGAATTAACAGAATTAAATAAATCGGGAGAAATTAAAAATTGTATTGTTGAAGGACCATTAGCTTTTGATAATGCCATTTCAAAAGCAGCAGCCAGGAGAAAAGGAATTAAGGGTGAGGTAGCCGGTGACCCCGATATCCTGTTGGTACCTGAAATAAATGCTGGAAATATTCTATACAAATCTTTAAATTTTCTTGGAAATTCGAAATGTGCCGGTATTATTACAGGGGCTAAAATACCATTGGTTATCACCTCAAGGACTGATTCTGTTGATAATAAATATTATTCAATTGTTTTGGCTTGTATACATCATTGACGACACAATCTTTGAATTTCAACCTTTTCCGGATAATTGGAAACCAAAGTAAACCGTAGTATTTTAAGTACATAGCTTGGTAATAATTATGGAAGAATAAAATGTTTTTTATATCTGTATTTATAAATTTTGTCCTAAATATATATATATATATTACAATTTTGAAACCCTCATGCACTAGCAAATATATATTTGATTTGGCTTAGTGGATGAGGGTTGTATTGTGAATAATCTTGTCCGGTTATCTGTTTAAAAAATTATTTATTATCTATAATAATGCGTCTAAGTTGATATTTTTTCCCATTGTATAATTTTACAATATATATGCCATCAGAAAGGTTGACCGGTACACGCGATTCAGCAACATAATTTGTTGATATCCGCATGACGCTATTACCCAACATGTCAATAATATCAATTTCATTATATTGAAAATCAGGAGAATATATAATCATTTCATTTGAAACCGGGTTGGGATAAATATTGATAAGGTTATCCTGAACATTTTTAATCCCTGTTTCATCAATCTTTCTAATTTCGACATAATTTATATTGAAACCATTATTTTTAGCCACTATCCTGAAATAATGTTTTCCTGGTTCTACGGTTATTTCATCTACTATTGACTTCCATGTTTGGTAACCACCTGTATTTGGAAGACCAACCCAACCTTCCCTAATATTGTCAACATAATAATCTATTCGGGCTTCATCATTAGTTGAGGCAACACGGAAAACAATCTCAAAATTGGTTTCGGTTGTGTCGTTTTCAATGGCATATTCCATCCAATCATTATAATCTATCCAACCTACATTCAATCCACCACCAACATCACGGGTTTGTTCAGTTTGGATACCCGATTGTAAGTAATAATTTTCTGCTTCAACTTTTCCAGGAACTACTATCCATGAAGGTATTTTTTCCATTCTATTAATAAGTGTGAACTCGCTGATACTTTCTAACGCGCCTTTATCAGAAGCTGATATAATACCCGGGGTGTAACTTACGGTAACCTGATCGCCGGTATGTACATTGTAAAGGAGGTTAAGTCTTATGGTGTTATTTAAAACATAAAATTCCTCAAACTCAACAATTTCGTCATTAACTTTTATAGTGAAATTTTCAGCCCCGCCTATTGGGAAGGCCAGTTCTTTGGAGAATTCCATAATTATAGAAAACCCATCCATTTCAATTTTT
>JBNLCS010000592.1:0-7094 GCA_050303935.1 Bacteroidales bacterium | reverse complement strand
ATAATAATTTTCCCATTTCGGCCTTCTTTAAATATTTTTACATAGCCGGAAGTAATTAACATAATGTGGGAAGTACGGGTGTATTGTCTGAAGATAATATCCTTATTTTTATATCTAACAATATTACTGTTTTTCTTCAGTAGCTCATATTCTTGCGATGATAGATGATTTTCAAAAGGAATATGAAATTCTTCATTCGTAAGAACAAAATCTTTAACAAGCTTACTCATACAGATCAATTTTTAATAAATATAAAAAAAAAAACGATGGGTGCATACATAAATCATATTTTTTTGATGATTTAAATCATAAAAAAGTGGTAATTAATCTCAATATGTGCCGAGGGAGTATGTATTGATATAAAAGTTATATTTACAATAACACATAAACAAAGCTAATTGTAATGAGTAAAGAAAAGACCAAAATATTAATCATTGATGATTCTAACACCAACGTTGTATTGTTGGAGGCTGTTTTTTCAGGAAAAGGTTATACTGTTGAAACAGCTCTAAGTGCCTTTGAAGCAATGAATAGCATGGAGAAGGAAATACCTGACGTTATATTGCTCGACCTATTAATGCCCAAAATTAGCGGTTTTGATTTCATGGAAAATATCAAATCCAATGATAAATTTAAAGATATTCCAGTTATTGTAATCTCGGCTGTTTCAGATTATGATAATGTTCAAAAGATTAAAAAAATGGGGATATATGATTATATAAAGAAACCTGTAGACATTGAAGAATTAGAAGAGAAAGTAGAACATTTACTAAAATATACAGGAGTCAATCATTGATCAAATCCTTTATCTAATGTAGGTAGTTTACAATATAATGAAACACAAAAGTGGGAAACAGGATAAAACTGGCTATCAGCTTGATTTAACAGTAATTTTAAAGGCCCTGAAAAGCACCGAAGAAAAAATTCAGGAGCTACAAACGTTTTCATCTAAAGATTTCTCCTTTTTAAATCAAAAATTCCTTACTTTTCACAAAAAAAATAATGATTTATTTCGTTTTGTATCTGGTGTATCTGATCTGGCTATAGGGCTTGACGGACTCAACAAAAGTGATCAGGGGGTAGATTTTCAAGAAATTAAAGGAATTACTTCGTTGTTAAAAAAAGGCAAGCATTTAATAGAAAATGTAAAACACAAAATACTGGAACAAAATGAGTACATAGATTATATCCTTATTCCCTTACATAATTACAAACATAACCTTATTGCCCTGAAACTGCTATCTGCTAATCTTAAAATTGATAGTATTACTCCTGTAAACAGTGACAATGACGAAATTCCTGATATTTTTCAACAGATAATACCTGTTCTGGATAATATGTGCCTTTTTTTTCCGAAAATTGAAAAATATGCAAGTGAATTAAAAAGTTCTAATGCAGCCTTAATTAAAAAGATTGAGGGGTTCAATAATACATTCTTTGAAACGTCATTAAAAGAAATAAACAATGTTTGGAGTTCAGGGATTGATTATGTAGAGAAAATCAGCCAGAATAAAAACAAAATAAAAGGCATTGTAAGTGTAGGTTCTGATAACCAAAGAAATGTAGATTCAATTATAACCAATTTACAATACCAGGACATTATACGGCAACGTATTGAGCATATTAAGGAAACACATGTTGAAATGATCCATGAACTGAATGGGCTCATTGAAAAAGAAGATAACAATGAAATAAATATTTTATGTAAGATTAGGGATATTGTTGGATTACAAAGTGCCCATCTTATTCATATTAATCATGAATTTCAGGGGGCAATAGAGAAAATTTCAGAAAGGATTAAGGATTATAACCACCATATAAGTGAATATATTTTAAATGCGGATAAATTCATTGATTTGATAAAACTTAAAACAGGTTTTTTTAGTAAACATGATGAAACACCTTTTTTTAAATCTCAAGTGAATGAAATAAAAGAATTTTTAAAACATTTACTTGAGGTTAAATCTACGTTGGATAACAAGTCAGATGAATTTACCAAATATTTGAATGAGGTATTTGATATTAATGGTAAAATAAAAAAAATAAAAAATAAAGTACGGATAAACAATAGTTCTGAAACTATCCGGAATATTTCTTCCATTATAAACGAAAACCTTGAATTATGTGCCAGAATAGAAAAAAATACTGTTGAAATTGACATTAAAAGAAAAAATTTATTAAAAGAATATCCGGCAACAGTTGATATATTGAATGAAATATGTGAATTATACAAAAGCTTTGAAAAGTCGTCATTTTTTAATAATTTGTTTAAGATTAACGAAAATAGAAATGAAATATTTACACAAATAAACGAACAAAAAAAAGAGAGGAAATCGTTAAATAAGGCCTTGCATGAATTAAAATATTATCAATATTTTGAAAAAAATGTAAACAATATTATTGAACATTTAAATGACATTAATGGTCAATTAGAGAATTTTATTGACGAAAGCAATTTTAAACATAAAGAAGACCTTGAATATATCAGGGAAAGATATACTACTCAAAAGGAGCATAGCATTCATGATAAATATTCTTTGGCTGGCAATATGTATAATGATTTTTACAATAATAAAAAGACACCGGATGATGAAACTGATGATGTAGAATTTTTCTAAAATGTTATACTATGGAAGATGTGAAATTTGACTATACAGGTAAGGGAAATACCAGATCTGCCACATTGAATATTAATAATGAGTGTTCAATATATAATGTTGAAAATATATATAAAAACATTCAGGAGAAGGGAAAAAAAATACGCATAACAAAAGTTTGTGTCAATGATGTTTCAAATATTGACCTGGCTGGGGCACAGTTATTAATATCGCTTAGGAACAAACTTAAAATACAAACTCCTGAACTTGAGTTTGAATATAAAATTTCAAATGACTTAAAAAAAATATTGACCAATTGTGGTCTGATCGATATTATACAAAATTAACCAAACAATAAAATGGCAAAAAAAATCTTAATTGTTGACGACTCAGAAAGTATACGGGAAGTTGTGAGTTTTACACTTGAAAGTGAAGGTTACAGTATACTTTCAGCAGTTGATGGCAAAGATGCTCTTAAACATCTTGACGGTCAAACCATTGATCTTGTAATCACTGACCTGCACATGCCTAATATGAATGGTATTGAACTCATTACAGAAATCCGCAAAATTGATTCTTATAAAAGAATCCCTATTTTGTTCCTTACAACTGAATCACAAGCAGCAAAAAAAATAGAAGCCAAAGAAGCTGGGGCAACCGGGTGGATAATTAAACCTTTTGTTCCGGCAAAATTAATTGCAGCCATTAATAAAGTGATCAGGTAGTTATGGACAATTTTAAGAAAAAATTTATTGAAGAGGCCGCTGACCATATTAACGATCTTGAAAAAGCGTTGCTAGATCTCGATAAGGATATTACTAATCAAGAACTGGTTGAACAAATTTTCAGGGCTATGCATTCATTAAAAGGTGGCGGGGCTATGTTTGGTTATGAAAAAGTTAGTGGATTCACCCATAATCTGGAAACCATTTACGATCATGTTAGAAATGGTGAAATGGATATAACCACGGAATTATTGAGTACCACACTTGCTTCTGTTGATCATATAAAAGCCCTGCTTGAAAATGAAGAACAAATTGATAGCCTGCTTCTGGACCAACACGAGTCACTTTCGAATACAATACAGGATATTCTTAATAATCAAGTTAATGCAGGTACTATTGTTTCTGTGAACAAAACATTAAAGGATGATGGCATTGTAACTGGAAACGTTGTTACCTATTACATACATTTTGTGCCCAATAGTGATATTTTCAACAATGGAACAAACCCGTTGTACCTGATTGATGAATTATCCGGTTTAGGGGATGCATTAATATTGCCTAATGTAAAAAACATCCCTTCTTTTGAGGAATTAGTGCCCCATAAATGTTATGTGTCATGGGAAATAATTCTGGCAACTGACCAGTCTAAGGAAAATTTGAATGATGTATTTTTATTTGTTGAAAATGAATGTTTTCTTGAAATTGAAAAGATAAGTTCCCTAAATCTTATTCAAAATAAAAAATTTGTTTCCTTCATCAATGATTTTTATCATTCAGGAAAAGAAATAGGACTAACAGAAATACAAAACAATATAGGTAATTTTGAACACTCCGTTTCTAACAAAGTTAAAAAAGTACTCAAAAACAGGAATAAATTAGTTACAAAAGATAATACTATTTCAAGTATCAGGGTAGCTTCGGAAAAACTGGATAATCTTATGAACCTGGTAAGTGAATTGGTGACTACGCAAGCCCGGCTAAGTTTGTTCGCTGAAAAAGAAGGTCATGCTGAGTTAAACTCCATATCCGAAAATGTGCAGAAACTTTCAAAGCAATTGCGGGATATTACGTTTAGTATTGTTTTGATACCGGTAGAAACCATGGTTACCAGGTTTCAAAGACTTGTGCGTGATCTTTCTAATGAGTTAAAAAAAGAAATAAGGTTTATAGCGGAAGGTGTTGATACAGAGCTCGATAAGACCATTATTGAAAATTTGACCGACCCGCTGTTACATTTGCTCAGAAACTGCATTGACCATGGTATTGAAATGCCAAAAGAGAGAAAACAAAAAGGCAAGGAACAGGAAGGTACCATTAAATTTAAAGCGTATTATTCAGGTGCTAATGTGCATATTCAAATATCGGACGATGGAAATGGCATTGATCCCGATTTTATATTGAACAGGGCAAAAACTAAAGGGTTGGTTGCGCAGGATGTTCAATTAACCAAATCAGAAATCCTTGACCTTATTTTTATACCAGGATTTTCAACCGCTAAAACGGTAACTGATGTTTCCGGAAGAGGGGTAGGTATGGATGTGGTGAAGAAAAAAATAAATGGGATCAGGGGTGATGTGGAAGTTGAATCGGAAATTGATAAAGGCACTACCGTAACTATTAAACTACCTTTGACCCTTTCTATAATTGATGGATTACTTGTACGAATAGATGATGTGTTTTATGTAATACCATTGGCAGTAGTAGAAAAAATTCATGCCATTAAACATGCTGATCTAACAAAAAGTTTTAACAATGTTATTGCCATTGATGGGGTACAATATCTGTTTTTTAATCTTCGTGATGAATTTAAGATGCCTGATTTTGACCAGGAAGACGAGCAAGTATTAATAGTGAAGTACGGTGAAAAGGAGATTGGGTTAACTGTTGATGAGGTTATTGGAGAATATCAGGCCGTGTTAAAACCTTTAGGTAAACATTATAAAAACCAGGAAATAATTTCAGGGGCTACCATTTTGGGTGATGGTACTATAGCCCTGGTTATTGATACCAATAAAGCTATTAAATATTTTACAGAAAAAGTAAGCACAAAAGAAGAAAATACCGTTGCCTAATAATAGTAACCATGATAAATTCATATTTAACGTTTAAGTTGGGGCAAGAGATTTTTGCTGCTAATGTTGACAAAGTGTTGAGTATTCTGGAAATGACAAAAATCACTAAAATTCCCAAAGCACCCGATTACATAAAAGGAATTATTAATTTAAGAGGTGCTGTATTACCTCTTATTGATACAAGGGTGAAGTTTTTGATGTCACCTTCAGAAATTACCGGAAACACTTGTGTTCTGGTGCTTGAAATCACAAAACATGAGGAAGTTGTTAAACTTGGAGCTATGGTAGATGCCGTGTTGGAAGTAATTGAAATCAATAATAACGATATACAACCACCACCATCAATAGGAAAAAAAGACAACAATGAATTTATTGAGGGAATGGTTAATGTGGAAGACGATTTTATCATGATCCTGGATATGGATAAAATATTTAGTACTGATGAATTTATTAAACTTAAAGAATCTACAGTGACAAAGGAAGATAATGTTATTGTCAGGCAGGAGTCGGAAGAATAAAATATTAAGATACTTTGAAGGTCGAATGCAAGATGGAAAATGGAAACAGTTTAAGTGCAATTTATCAGGCTCAATTGAATGATAAAGAATTTGAAAAACTCAGCACTTTTATATATTCTAATTTTGGTATCAAAATGCCAAAAGAGAAGAGGATAATGCTGCAAAGCCGTCTACAAAAAAGATTAAAAGCACTTCAAATGACTTCTTTTTCTGAATACATTGAGTATGTTTTCAGAAAACAAGGTAATGCTGAAGAGATTATTTATATGATCGATGAAGTAAGCACCAATAAAACGGATTTTTTTAGAGAACCAGTCCACTTCGACTTTATTACCAACATTGTACTTCCTGAAATATTTAGCAAAGATGGAAGGTACAAGAAAATAAAAGTATGGAGTGCCGGTTGTTCAACAGGTGAGGAGGTATATACACTGGCCATTACATTTGCCGAGGCAAAACAAAATTACCCGGGGATTGATTTTGAAATATTGGGAACTGATATTTCTAATAAGGTTTTGTACCATGCAGCACAGGGTATTTATAAAGATGACAGAATTTTTAATGTTCCGTTTGAGATAAAAAAGAAATATTTTTTAAAAAGTAAAGATACCCAAAAAAAACTTGTACGTGTAATACCATCATTAAGAAATAAAACAAGGTTTGGCAGATTGAATTTTATGGATGCTTCGTATGGTTTGAACGATAATTTTGATATTATATTTTGCAGAAATGTATTAATATATTTTGATCGTATAACGCAGGAAAAAGTGATTAATAAGCTGTGCCGGCATTTAAACACGGATGGCTATTTCTTTCTTGGACACTCAGAATCTATTACAAATATTAATGTTCCTCTAAAACAGATAAAACCTACCTTTTTTAGAAAAATTTAAAATTTAATGTTATGCACAGATTAAGTGACGAAGAATTATTAGATGAACTAAAACTACGGTTTATTGAAAATAAAACATCAGTGGCTGAGTTAAAAGAACTAAATAAACAACTTCTTGAATTAAATAGAAAGTTGGAAGAATCAGAATCGTTAAAAAGTCATTTTATCTCAAATATTACAAATGAAATTATAAACCCGTTTACATCAATCCTTGGCTTGTCCAGAAATATTCTTGAAGTAGACAAAGAGAACTGGAAAAAAGTTTTTTCCATGGTAGCCCTGATTCATAC
>JBNLCS010000591.1:0-5631 GCA_050303935.1 Bacteroidales bacterium | reverse complement strand
AAAAGAATGGGTAAGAGATATAACTATCTCTTTAACAATGGATGGCTCTTTTTTAGATGAGCTTAATAAGCAGTTGAACTTACTTGATTTAAGTATGTACATTGATGGAAATCGTATTTATGTGATAAGGGGGGGCAATATCATTAGTGAATTACCGGAATATAAAACAATTGCAGATAATCCAAAAGAAATACGACTAGATAATGGAATAACAAATGCGGAAAAAAGTTATTTAGAAAGCAAGATAATTTCCTCTATTGAAGTGATTACTGTTGGAAGCAAAAATTCAGACAGTTATGATAAAGTATGCGTTGTAACTGGTAAAATAAGTGATGAGGCAAATGGAGAACCATTGATTGGTGCAACTGTATATATTGAAGAAATGAAAATGGGGGTAGCAACAAACGTAGATGGGAATTTTCAAATTGTATTACAACCAGGCAAGTACAAAGTATTTATTAATCACATGTCAATGAAGCAGCAGGAATACTTCTTGCAGGTTTATTCAAGTGGACCGTTAGAGCTTGAAATGAAGAGGGAATTGGTTGAAATAAATGAAGTAAAAGTTTCTGCTAATAGAAATGATAATGTAAAAGGAATGCAGATGGGTTATGAGCGTTTAATAGCAAAATCAATGAAAGAAATACCAGTAGTTTTGGGAGAAAAAGATATATTAAAAGTAGCAATTATGCTTCCGGGTGTTGAGAATGTTGGAGAGGGGGCTTCGGGTTTTAATGTGAGAGGAGGTGCAGCAGATCAAAACATGTTTTATATCAATAAAATACCAGTTTATAATACTTCGCATTTATTTGGTTTCTTTTCCTCATTCAATCCTGATATCATAAGTAATTTTACGTTGTATAAAAGCAATATTCCGGCAAAATATGGAGGTAGGCTGTCTTCAATATTTGATGTTACCACAAGGCAGGGGAATAAGAAAAAATTTTTTGGACAAGGCGGGATCAGTCCGGTTACTTCACATCTTTCTTTTGAAGGCCCGATAATTAAGAATAGGTCTTCCGTTGTTGCCAGTTGGAGGAGCACATATTCGGATTGGTTGTTAAACCGGATAAAAACATTTGAAATTAATAATAGCCATGCTTACTTTTATGATGCTTCAATAGGCATAAATAGTGAAGTAAACGATAAAAACCTTGTAAAGGTTTTTAGTTATAATAGCTATGATAAATTTTCATTGTCTGACAAAAATGATTATAAATACTCAAACACTGGTACATCGGTCACATGGAAACATTTGTTTCCATCGTCAATAACGGGTGATTTCACAACCGTATACAGTAAATATTTTTTTGATAATATCGAAAAATCTAACCTATCTGAAGCCTATTCGCATAAATACATAATTGGAAATGTTGAAACAAAAGCTGATTTAACATATATCAGCTCTAAAAATCATAAAATATTGTTTGGCATGAGTACCATATTTCACAAAATAAACCTTGGGGATGTTTTGCCGTATGGGGACGTGTCAGATAGATTGCCTATATCATTAGGTATTGAAAAAGGAATTGAGGGGGCTTTGTATATATCTGACGAATTTAAAATTTTACCTGGATTAAATATTGTTGCAGGAATGCGCTATAGCTTTTTTGCGGAACTGGGGCCCAAAAAAGTAAATGAATATTTTGAGGGACCTAAAGATGTAAATAACATAAGATCAGTTAAAAATTATAACAAAGGCAAAATTGTCAAATATTATTCAGAACCTGAGCCAAGGGTATCATTAAACTATGCGTTGTCTGCCAATACTTCAATAAAAGCTTCGTATAACAGGTTAAGGCAATATATCTTTATGTTAAGCAATACAATTGCGATATCCCCAAACGATCAATGGAAACTTGCAGGAGCTAATATGGTTCCCCCATTGGTTGATCAAGTCTCTTTTGGGACATACCAAAATTTTGCAAACACTAGTATTGAACTAAACCTTGAGGTATATAAAAAGTGGGTCCATAATTTGGTTGAATACAAAGATGGCACCGATTTTATATCTCCAGATCCCATAGAAACGCAAATATTACAAGGAGAACAGGACACCCGAGGACTGGAAGTGTTGCTGAAAAAGAAAAGTGGGAAATTAACAGGCTGGATATCGTATGCCTATTCCAGGTCTTTTATACAGGTAAACAGTGAAAATGTAGAGGAACGTATAAATTATGGGAAGAAATATGCTTCAAATTACGATCGGCCCCATAGTTTTAATCTTGTATTCAATAATCGTTTTAACAGGAGGATCAGCATATCATCAAACTTTGTGTATTCTACCGGCAGGCCGGTTACGTTGCCAATTGCAGCTTATTATTCAGAGGGCCAGCATTTGTTGCATTACTCTGAAAGAAACCAATTCAGGTTGCCTGATTATATCAGATTGGATTTTTCAATAAACATAGAAGGTAACCTTAAAGAAGACAAAATTGTGCATAGCTTCTGGATGTTAAATGTATATAATGCATTAGGGCGTAAAAATGCTTATTCAATCTATTATGAGGCTATAAACGGAAATTTACAAGGATATAAACTATCAATTTTTGCACAACCAATAATATCAATTTCATGGAATTATAAATTTGGTAATTACCTAAGTGATTAGAATTATTTTCAAAAAAAATGAAAACCGCTATAAATAAAACATATATACAAAGAAACCTGTTTGCAATAATGTTTTTACTAACCATTGCTTTTTTAAGTATACAATGCATAGAAGAATATGACCCCGGTATTAACGAAAAAACAGACTTAATAGCCATTGATGCCAGTGTTGTAAGGGGACGTGAGGAACAAACCATATTGATTACGAGATCAACTTCTATAGAAAATACCAGTTATATACCCGTACAAAATTGTGTTGTTTCTGTTACTGACAATAGAAACAATGTATTTCTGTTTGAAGAAAAAACAAATGGTAAATATGTGGCCAATATAGATATGTTGTACCTTAACATTGGTGCTAAATTTAAATTAACAGTAAAAACCCCTGACAATAATGTATATGAATCTGGTTTTGAAGAAATTCAGGAATGTCCTCCGATTGATAGCCTGTATTTTCTTGAAGAAACAAATTACTCCGAAGAATTAAAGAAAGATATTAATGGATTAAGATTGTATGTGGAGCTTACAGCCCGTGAGGGTTATGCAAATTATTACCGTTGGAAATTAAATGATACATGGGAATTCAGAACTTTTTATCATATTGATGAAAAATATATTGGTACTGTTTCAGTAGGAGGCACTTCCTTTGTGCGATTTAATACTACTGATTCTCTTAGCCATTGTTGGAAACATAGCGTTATAAATGGACTTTATTCTGCTAGTACAGTTAACCTTGTAAAAAACGGAAGAAAAAACATCCCATTACATTATGTTTTTGGGAACAATGAACGGCTTTATTTTCGTTATAGTTGTCTGGTAGGTCAATACTCGTTAGATGAGAGGGCATATGAATATTGGCAAAATAAAAAAATTGAAATACAGGAGTCGGGTGGAATTTATTTTAAACAACCTAGCCAAACAATATCAAATATAGTAAATGTTAATAACAGCGAGGAAGTTGTTTTGGGTTATTTCTGGGTTTCTTCGTTAAAAGAAAAAAGAATCTTTTTTGAAGGGCCATTGAGCCCATGGGGCTACAATGCACTTTGTGTGCTTGACACTTTCAATGTTGAGGAATATATTAATGCAGAACCGGAAGATTTGCCAATATACCTTATTTATGATAATAGTGGTCTTCCTCCTGATGAGAGGGGGTTATTTACAGCTGAAAAAAAGTGTTTTGACTGTAGGTTGTTCGGTGGGTCAATAAACAGACCGGATTTTTGGTGAAAAACTTATTTATATGATAAAAAAAACACGAATAGCAATCTTTTTATTTACTTGGTTTATCATAAGCTTTTCTCAAAATTCGGAAAGTTCCTCTTTTTATTACATGAAAAAACCATTGAATTCAGGAGAAAAGATATACCTTGAAACGGATAGGTCCCTTTATTGTGTCAATGAAAAGATATTTTTTGTGGCTAAGTATCAATGCATTGGTTCACTAAAAGATCTCACATGGAGCAATATTTTATATGTAGAGCTTATTCGCTGGAATGGAGAAAAAATTGTTCAGGCAAAATTCAAATTAACTAAGAACGATGCTTCAGGTTATTTGATAATTCCTGGTAATATACCCTCAGGGAATTATTATTTAAGAGGGTATACCAAATGGATGAGAAATTTTCCGGTTGAAAAATATGCTTACAGGAAAATTAAAATAATTAATCCATTTGAAAATTCTATTGATCCTGGGGAAATGGAACAAACAGGTGTGATGGCAAATACCAATATATCTGGTTTTAGTCAATATTTTGAAGATATTAGATGCACAACGAACAAAAATTCGTATAAAACAAGAGAAAAGATTGAACTTGCAGTTGAATTAAACAATAGCAGGGGAATGGTTACGGATTATTGTTTAACTGTTGCGAAGAAAGGTAGCATTGATACGAATTATTATGAAATATTGTTTCCTGAGAATGTACGCGATCAAACGGATACACTGACCTATCTTCCGGAGATTCGCGGGATATCAGTGTCCGGTAAAGTTGAAAATGATGCTACCAGAAAATCCATTGAAGGCATCAGGGTCAACCTTTCCATGCCATTGAGTTATAAATATTTTTCTACCTTCTTTACGAAAAGTAATGGAAACTTTTATTTTACCATACCTGAATATTTTGGTGCATATGATTTTTATATTGATGCTAAAACAAAAAATGGAGAAAAAGCAAATATTTTAATAAATAGCGATTATTGTAACAGAAATGTGCATCTTGCCTACATTCCGTTTTTTTTGAATGAAAATGAAAGGACACTTGCCCTGGAAATGAGTATTGATATGCAATTGTCGGAAAAATTTAATAATTCGAATGAAGATAAAAATGATACTAATAGTACTATACCTTTTTATGGTAGTGCAAATAGTGTTTATTATACAGCAGAGTATGTAGATTTGCCAAACTTGGAAGAATTTTTTTTCGAAATAATTTGGGAAGTACGGGTTATTAAAAGAAAGGATGGTAGTTATCTGAAACTGGTTGAAAAAAACGAATTTGTTAATCTGGAACCTTTAATTTTAGTAGATAATGTTCCGGTAGAAAATGGAAGCGGTGTTTTGAAAATCCCATTAATTAAAATTGAAAAGGTAGAGATAATTGATAAACCATATATTGCCGCTAATACAAGATTTAATGGTGCAATATGCATATACACTAAAAACAAAGATTTTGCGGGTATTGACTTGAATAAAAATAGCGTGTTTTTCAGGTATGGGTTATTGTCCAGGGGAATATTTAATTCACCTGATCATGGTTCGGATAGTATATCAAGAAAAGCCGATAGGCGTAATTTGTTGTTTTGGGAACCTAATATTGGGCTAATGCCTGGCCAGATTAAAACATTATCATTTTATGCTTCTGATAGTAAGGGAAAATATACCGTATTTATCAGGAGTTTACGAAACAGTAGTGATCCTCAATTGTATGGGATTTGTGAATTTGTTGTGGAGTAAAAAATGAAAAACTATACGGTCAAATTGCTTTAATATATTTATTTATCAATTCAAAAAGGTGGTCT
>JBNLCS010000590.1:0-3970 GCA_050303935.1 Bacteroidales bacterium | reverse complement strand
TCCAGGAAAAAGATATTTTTACCGCTATTATCCCTACCAATGAAGCTTTACAGGAATATCTTGATACCACGTTGATAGAAACATATTTATCATTAGACAGTGTACCTTTAGCTACACTTGAATATTTTATTAAAGCACATGTCTCAAAAAACCTTCTTTTGGCTTCCAAATTGAAGAATAACTTTTTTAACTCATTTGGAGATCAACTGCAAATCGATACTGAAAATGAAATTACGGATGCATTTTTATGTAGCAATGGAGTTGTTTACGGAATAAACAAGGTTTTGGAACCTTATGCTTTCAGGCTTACACCTGGAGCTTTGTTTTTTAACAGTGAGTACTCTACATTTCTGGTCGTATTGATGCAATCGGGCTACATTTCTGCCCTCACATTTCAAGATGTTGAAGTCACTCTTTTTGCTCCGGATAATAAAGCCATGGAAGCATACGGAATTAGATATGAAAGGGGGGCCAATGAGATTCAGAAATTAAATGAAGAGGGGCAATGGAAAGCAATGGACCAGGAGGAAATTGAAACGTTCGCAACCAATCATATTTTATTAAAAGAATCACCTGATTTTAGTGGATATGGCTTTTTAGAAATGAAATCGGGAAATTATATTAAATATGACAATAAGATATTGGCTGCTGGCGGAAACATTGAAGACAATGATGTTTCCAATATAAAAATTGAACAAAACAAAAAAAATGGGACTTTGTATTTGTTAGACAATGTTCTTAAAGAACCGGTAAATCCTATTGGTGAATTTATTTGGAATGATCCTGAGCTATCAGAATTTAGGACAATATTAGATAGTCTCAATATGTTTACCAAAGTACCGAAACCAGGATCTAACATAGATTCCATCCATATGTTGAACCTGGCTGGAGAAAGTGAGTTTTGGACCGCATTTATTCCTACCAACACAGCTTTGGCCAATGATCCTTTGCCAATAGAGGCCAGCGATTCTTTAAAACAATTATTTGTAAACTACCATTTTATCAATGGAGAAGTAATATTCGATGACGGTAAAAAAAGCGGGGATTTTGAAACAATGCAAGTTCTTATTAATGAAGAAACTAGTGACTTTGAATATGTGAAATTATCTATTGATAACACGTTGAATAACATGGTAATTACCGATAGTTTAAAACAGCAGGTCACGGTCCCTCATAGCACTGCGAATAATATGGTACAAAAAGGAGTTGTTCACAAAATAAATACTACCCTAAAATGGGAGTAAATATAAAATCATTATAAAATTTTAAACGCTTGTATAAAAAAATGGATCTTAGAGTATTGAATATTTATCCAAAAAGATGCATTAAAACCTTGTTAGTTAAATAATAAACAGATGAAAATGAACTTCAAAAAAAATATAATCGGTTTTATAATTTGGTTAGTACCATTTGGTTTTTTACAGGCCCAGGGAATCATTATTCAAGGAAGTGTTTCAGATGCCGATGATAAATCTCCGTTAGTTGGTGCCAATGTAGTAGAAGTAGATCAAAATGGAAGGTATATCGGTGGTACTACTGCTGATAATAATGGGAATTTTATCTTAAAAGTTAGCTCCAAAGATGCGGAATTGCAGATATCTTTCATCGGTTATATCAAGAAAAGTTTTAAGATTGGTGCCAGGACAAGGTTTGATGTAGAACTTGAACCTGAAACCATGCAAATGGAAGGAGTTGTTGTAACAGGAAAGAAACTGGGGAATGATGGTGTTATTTCAATTCGCGACAGGGCCGTGTCAGTTGCAAGGATAGAAATGGATGACTTAGAAAGTTCTATGACCACCACGGTTGAAGAATTACTCCAGGGAAGGCTTGGTAACGTTGATATTACACAATTATCAGGTGATCCTGGAGCAGGGTTAAATATCCGTATACGGGGGACAGCCAGTTTAAATGCCAAGAACAGCCCATTGATTGTAGTTAATGGGATTCCGTATGAAGCAGATATTGATGAAAGTTTTGATTTTGCCCAGGCAGATATAGACAAATTTGGTAATCTTATTGATGTGGCGCCGGAAGATATAGAGTCTATTGAGGTATTAAAAGATGCAGCTTCAACTGCTATATGGGGTTCAAAGGCTTCTAATGGAGTCCTTATGATCCAAACAAAACGGGGTGTTAAATCAGCTCCTGTTTTTAATTATACATTTAAAAGAACCAGATCCCAAGAACCAGATCCCATACCATTGCTCGATGGTCCCGGTTACGCCAGGTTAATTACGGATGCACATTTTAATGTAGACTGGAACACTTTTGAAAGCGATGAAATAGCTTTTCGTCGCGACTGGGAAGATTACTGGAATTTTAACCAGAATACGAATTGGATGGAAGAAATAACCCAGCGCGGTTATGTAAATCAACATAACTTTTCAGTTCGAGGAGGTGGGGTAAAATCTAAATATAACCTTTCGTTGGGATATCAGGATGAACAAGGGACTACCATAGGTACAGCACTACAGAAAATAAATATGTCCACTTCCCTGGATTATGAATTGTCTTCTAAACTGCAATTCAAAACAGATATTATGTTTACGCGCTATGATCAGGATGGGACGTATGACCGGGGTATAAATGGTAATGTGCGTGGAATTGCTTATACAAAGATGCCCAATATGTCAGTATATGAAAGGGACACGAGCAATAATCCCTATGACGATTATTTCATGCCACGTGAAACTATTCAGGGTCAGGGAAAAGATATGTATAACCCTGTTGCATTTGTTAATGAAGCAAGTAACAAGATATATAAGAACAATGCAAGGGCTTTATTTAATTTTCGATATAAACCTATTCCTGAATTGGATTTAAGCAGTACCATTACCCTTGATATATTTGATAATAAAACACATCAATTTCTTCCGTTTGAAGCAATCGGGTATAACTATGAAGATGATATCACAGACAGAAGCTATATAAGCTATATAAAAAATTCATCCATATATACCATGAACAGGGTAATTTATAACCCTAAATTTGGAGATAACCATAATATAATAATCAGGGGGCAGTTTGATACACAGGAGCGAACACAAAAATCATTTGAATCAGAAACGAGCCATTCCGGATCAAAGGAATCAAGATACCCCGGAGAAAATCAAAATATGCTTTCACAAAGAACCAATGAATCCGAATTTAAACTTTTAGGAGGATTTATGGACGCAAATTATATTTATAAAGATAGATATGGTTTCATGGCCGGTGTGAAGGCGGAAGGAAGTTCCAAGTTTAGTCCTGAAAGCCGCTGGGGATTTTTCCCTACTTTCTCTGCGTTTTGGAGGATATCCAAGGAATCATTTATGCAACGAATTGGATTTATAGATGATCTTAAATTGAGAGGAAGCTGGGGACAAAGTGGTAATGCACCAGGGGACAATTACCTGTACTTCAGAAGGTATACTGCCGATACACGTTTGGCTTATATGACCACCCCCGGCGTTATACCCGATAATATTGAATTAACGAAACTAAAATGGGAAATAATTGAACAATCAAACTTGGGGGTTTCATTTTTTGCGATGGATAACCGGATGAATATCGAATTTGATATTTATAATAAAAGAACAAGAAACCTTTATATTCGGAATTCAAGTATTCCTTCGAGTTCCGGATTTAGTAACATAAGCACCAATGAAGGCGAACTTCTTAATAAGGGTTGGGAAGCAATGTTCAATTATCGGATCATTCAGAAAAGGAACTGGAGTTTCAATATTGACCTGAATGCTTCTCAAAATGATAACATTGTGATCAGTTTACCTGAAAATCATAGTTTAGAACATGGAGATATGCTGGCAAATGGAAATTATAAGATTAGCGTTGTTCCTGGTGAACCGTTAGGAGGTATGTTTGGCTATACCTATTTGGGTGTTTACCCCACAGACGATGATGCAGTAGTTATTGATGAATATGGTAATGTTGTTATGGACCCGGTATTAGATATACCCCTTGTTACAAC
>JBNLCS010000589.1:0-6480 GCA_050303935.1 Bacteroidales bacterium | reverse complement strand
GGGGGCTTGGAAATGATTATACTCCGGTTATGGTTATCCTTAATAACAGGCTTTCATGGGTTCCTATGAAATACATTGCCATTAAAATGATTAATAATGATTATAATTCTGTTTTGAAAAAAACCGAAAAATTATGGAAATCTTATTTTCCGGAGGCAAGTTTTGATTATTTTTTCCTGGATCACTTCTTTGACAATCAATATAAATCAGATAAACGTTTTGGGATTATCATCAGTGTGTTTACGGTACTAGCTTTTTTAATCTCCATGATGGGCTTATGGGCATTAACGGCTTTTACAGCATCTAAGAAGATAAAAGAAGTTGGGGTAAGGAAAGTTCTGGGGGCAATGCGTGGAAACATCGTTTACCTTTTTTCTAAAGAAATCATTGTACTGGTCTTAATTTCGTTACTGATTGCTATTCCTGTTTCTCAGTTTGCTATGAAAAATTGGCTTATGAACTATGCTTTCCGTACAAATATTAATATGTGGTTATACATAGCCGGTGGCCTTATTACTATTTTGATTGCATTGTTAACCGTTGGATGGCAGAGCTGGAGAGCTGCAACCAGGGACCCTTTAGATATATTGAAGTATGAATGAAAATGTCAATTAGGTCTTACTAATGAAATTTTTGGGATAATTTTTACGCTTTTGGTAAGGATCGAAAAATAGATTGTAAAATAGTTGATTAAGAAATGGTTTCAAGTAAATTACAGGGTTCAATTGTTTGTAATTTCTTATTCTGATAAATTCTCATAAATGTCAATAAAAACAGTCAGGTTTATTTCTTTCAACTCAATCCCAAACCTGGTCCTGGAGTTTTGTTTTAAAAGTATTCCTTCGCAATCAGCTAATGGCCCATATATGATCCGGACATTTTTACCTTCATATAAATTATGTTCAACAGTGATTTCTTGTTTTAAACCCAACATCCGTTTAATTCCTTCAATACGGTTGAAGTTAATAATTGAAGGTTTGTTACCAAAACGTAAGAAAGTCATAATTTTTGGTGTCTGACAAATTTTATAGAGGTATCTTTCTTCTGTATTTACAAAAATATAACTAGGGAACAATACGTGATCTACCATTTTTTTCTGGCGGTTTTTCCAGGTCCGTAAAGTTTTGGAAACAGGGAGAAAAACTTCATAGCCTTGAAGGGATAATTCCTGTTGGATTTTTTTTTCAGCCCTTGGGGCAGTATAAAATATATACCAATGCCTTTTTAATTCCGCTTTTGATTTAACTTTTTCAATATCATTTGCAGATTTTACCATGTTTGGTTTAACCATGTTTTCTAAGGTTTTGATAAATAATAAAGCTACGCTTGGTCAATTAGTTTGATAATTAACTAATGTTGTAAGGTGTTGGTAGTTAGAATTTACTTGTGTTATTTTAAAAAGAAGTCAATATGGCAATTTAATTGCTTATATGAATTCAATTTAAATAATATCAGCTAAAATGAACGCTATTTTTTTATTATCCAAATTTTTTCTTAAAAATTGAATTGAATTTATTAATATAGCCATCGGAAATATCGATTATTATTGAATAATTCTGACTAAATTATTTTTATAAACAGGTTAAAGTTGAAAAAATATTTGTCGATTGTTTAATAGAGTTTTTTAAACAAAACTTATTGATAAATTTACGTGCAGGGTGCTTTGTTTATTAGTTTAGTGATGGAATATACTGGTTACATCAAGTAATAAAGTGTTTAATTCCATTAAGGATAAGCTTTCAATTTTTTATGAAACTTGTTTAATACATGTTGATAGCTTTCTTGTGTATCTATATCATCTAAAAAATCGTCACATTCAATTTCGGTTATAAAACCTTTGTGCTGTTGAATAATTTTTTTTGCCCCTACTTTTCCGTCTAACTTCTTAAGCATTTTGAAGTAATATTTATCAAAAAGGGCAGGTACACCATACCAACCTGATATTGATTTTGAGACAATAATTTGTTTACAACCTTTCTGAAATTTTTGAATCATTTTCTCAAAATGGTTTGTAGGGATCAAGGGCTGGTCGAGAAGGGCAATGAGTACACCCGGAGGTATAGGTGCTTTGGATAATAAGTTGTTGGCTCCTGTTGCTATGGTACTTCCCATTCCTTTTTCCCAATTCTCGTTGATTACAATATTTACCCTGAATTTTTCAACAACAGGGACAACCAGGTGCGCATTTGAACCCAATGCGATGTGTACAGGGTTTCCGGTATTCAATAACGTTTGAATTTGGTGTTCAATGAGTAATTTGTTTCCCCAGGGAAGCAATTGCTTAGGTTGTCCCATTCGTGTTGAACTACCAGCTGCAAGGAGCAATATTGGGATCTCAGCCATGTATCGAGCCAGTTTTTTCACGCAGGGCAACAGGTTTTTGACTACGTATAACACTAAGGATTTCAGCTAGAATAGAAACCGATATTTCAGCAGCGTTTTCCGCCCCGATACTAATCCCTGCCGGACCGTGAATCTGTTCAAAAAATTCATGCGGAATTTCATCGTCATACTCCAATAGCATCGATAAAACCCTTTCTCTTCTTTGCTTGGAGCCAATAATTCCCAGATAGGCAGGTTTTATATCTTTCAAGGCCAGCAAGTATTGCACGTCCTTGTTAAAACTGTGTGTCATCAAAACTACGGCAGTTTGTTCATCTAGCACTGATGTATCGATATTGTCAAAAGTTGGTGCAATTAGCGCGTAAACCCCCGGAAAATGATCACAGGATTTAGGATCTTCAATTGAAGCCACCACTGTTACTTCCCAGCCCAGTAATGTTGCAGCCTTACATAGTTGAACAGCATCGTGCTCGGCACCAAAAATATAAAGTTGAAAAAGTGGTCTGTATGTTTGTGAAAGGCACTCTTGGTTTTTTACCAAATCAAGGGTGAATAAACGGTTTAAGGCATATGTTTTATTTTTTAATGTGATTAAAGTACAGTTGTCTGGGTGTTCACCCACATCCTTATAGAAGTAAGTATTCAAATTAAACGCCTGTCTCGAATTTAATGCCACTTCGAAATCACGTAACAATTCATTTGACAAAAAAACCGGTTCAATAAGTATATGGAGAATGCCTTCGCAACCTACCCGTAACCTGCCGTCATATGTCATTATTTTAGCTTTACCGGTAAGAAATACACTTTGTGCCTGACGTTCAATTTCATTTTCAATACACCCCCCACTTACAGCACCAACATAATCCCCATCTTCATTGATAACCATGCGGACACCTGGTCTGCGGTAAGAAGATCCTTTTAAGGCAACTACAGTAACCAAAACAGATGTTTTTCCCATTTGTTGCCAGGTCTTTAATGTTTGGAAAAGCTTTTTAATTTCGTGGGTCATAGCAAAAATAATTTTAATTTGGTGCCTTTGGAGACTTTATTCTTTAATTTTCTTACGCGTCAAAATGGTTTTTAACAAAAGGCTGGTGATAATATCGTTCCCCGGTTGCTTTGTACAAAGCATTGGCTAATGCACCCATAACCGGAGGGTAAGGAGGTTCCCCAAGCCCTGTAGGATGAATGTTGTTTTTAACAAAATGGACTTCTATTTGTTTTGGTGATTCAGCATGTCTTATCAGGCGGTATGAATCAAAATTATTTTGTTCAGGTTGTCCTTCTTTAAATGTAATTTCACCATACATTGCCGCTCCTATCCCATCTATAATGCCTCCTTCTGTTAGATTAATTGCTGCATCGGGATTTACAACAATACCACAATCAATGGCAGCATAAACCTTTTGGATCACAGGGGTGCTATTTACAAGGGTAATGTCCACTACATTTGCAACATATGAGTTATGGCAGAAATAGGCAGCCACACCGCGGTTTTTATCAGCTTCGCCTTTATTCCAACCTGATTTTTCACGTACTAATTCCAATACCCCTGCATACCGGTCAGCATTGTAATCGTTATTTTCACCTACAGGTTTTTCTTTTGCCTTTTTCAGAAGGTCAAGACGAAATTCAATAGGATCCTTACCCGCTGCTTCAGCCACTTCATCAAGGAACGATTGTTCAGCTACGGCATTAAAGTTAGAACGCGGTGCACGGAGTGCCCCGGTGCTAATGTTCGAATCGATTGACCAGCTTTCGGCTAAATAATTATCCACAGCACCTGCCGGGAAACGGTTAGCATGCAGTGGACTTTCTGCTATACCCCCCATTCGCACGTGGAAACCAATAAGGTTGTTGTCTGCATCCAGGGCAGCCCGGTACAAGGCATGGTAAGATGAACGGTAGTTACAAAAGGTCATGTCATCCTCACGTGTATAAATCAGCTTAACAGGTGCTTTTATTTTTTGTGAAATTACCGCTGCTTCTACCACAAAGTGACCATACAAACGTCGTCCAAAACCACCACCCATGCGCGTCATTTTGATGTCTATCTTTTCTAATGGTAATCCAAGCCTTTCTGATACTGTTTTTTCCATTACTTCGGGCGTTTGAATGGGGCCTGCTAACTCCGCCTTATCATCAGTTACATTGGCAAAGAAGTTCATGGGCTCCATGGTATTATGTGCGAGGTATGGGGCAGTATATGTCCGCTCGATTATTTTGGCAGCTTCTTCGAAGGCTTTTTCTGGATTTCCGTCCTTTCTAACTTCCCTTCCCGGTTTGGCACCGGCTGCTTTCATTTTTAAATTGTGATCCCTGGTGCTTTCAAGGCCGGCAGGAACAACTACAGTATTGTCCCCTCCCCATCCTCTCATTGTGATTTTTGTATCTGGAATGGGTTCCCACTCAGGTTTTAATGCTTTTTTAGCTTTCAATACCTCCCAGGTAGAATTTCCAACGACAACCACAAGTTCTGTAAAAGCAGCCGAATCAGACCATTGTCTTTTGTAGTCGTCATTGTAGGTTTTTATGGTGAAAACGTCTTTGATTCCTGGCATTGTTTTGACATGGGAACCATCTACTGATTTAAGTTTTATACCATAAGCCGGGGGGTGAACAATCATTGCAACAAGCATGCCTTCTATTTTATAATCGAGGCCAAATAAAGGTTGGCCTGTTACAATCTTATGGCCGTCTACATTTTTCCTGGATGTCCCGATGATTTTAAAGTCCTTTATATCTTTTAATTCTACTTCTTCGGGAACCGGAATCTGCGATGCTTTTGAGGCTATTTCACCATATCCGGTTTTCTTGCCACTGTTTTTGTGGTACAAAATACCTGCTTCTGTGGTTATTTCATTAACGGGTACATTCCATTCTTTGGCAGCGGCCTCTTTCAACATCTGGCGGGCTGTTGCGCCGGCCATACGCAAACCATCCCAGCTTTGACGGATGGCCTGGCTTCCTCCTGCAATCTGCCTGGAAAAAATATCAGTATTTAAAGGTGCTTGTTCAACAATAACTTTTGACCAGTCTATATCCAGTTCTTCCGCCACAATCATGGGCATTGATGTTTTTACGTTTTGACCAATTTCAGGATTTGGCGACATGATGGTGGCCACACCGTTTTCACCAATTTTCAAAAACCCATTGATTTTGAACCATTCTTCCGGAATTACCAACCCTTTTTCAGGCCCGGAAATACAGGAAGCCATCCAGTTAAAACCTATCATCATGCCCCCGCCGGCCAAAACTGTGCTTTTAATAAAGGAACGCCTGTTAAATGTGGTTTTTATTACTGTCATTTTGTATTATTTAAATAGTAACTCAATTTTTTACGGTAGATAACAAACAAACTCAGCTGAAGAAATGATTACATTGCGGCAGCGGTTTTTATTGCTGCTTTTATACGTGTATAGGTGCCACATCTACAAATATTACCATGCATGGCAGCTTCAATTTCTTCATCGCTGGGATCCGGGTTTGCCTTTAAAAGGGCAGCCGCATTCATTATTTGCCCCGATTGACAATATCCACATTGAGGTACATCGTGTTCTATCCATGCTTTTTGAAGTGGATGGTCCCCTTTTTCTGAGAGTCCTTCAATGGTAGTAATGCTTCTATTGCCAACCGTTGACACAGGTACTTGACAAGATCGTATGGCAATATCTCCCAGAAGAATAGTACAGGCTCCGCATAGGTTAATGCCACAGCCGTATTTAGTGCCTACAAGGTCCAAGTGGTCCCTTAATACCCACAACATGGGTGTTGAAGGGTCTACATCTACCTGATATTCTTTTTTATTGATTTTTAGGTTAAAAACTGACATGGTAAGAAATTTTAGTTTATAATTTTAGCCAGAGAATATAACACCAGTAATTTTAAGAAACTGATTACACAATTTAAAATATTTCTTATTAATTAACAAGTAATTAACCCTTTGTCTTGTTAAAACCTTTATTTATTTATGCAACTCATGTTTCAAAAAAATATGTTCCAGGGATCTGTAAGTTTAACAAACTGAGCGAAAAGACAATGATCCAAGGGGTAATGATAAAATAAAACCCAAAAGGTTGAATTGATTAAAAATAAAACTTGACAGACTTGAAATGGCCTTTTTATAGTTTGTAATGT